>JAFXBO010000084.1 GCA_017521775.1 Clostridia bacterium
CCTAAAACATTTGACAAAAAAGGTCTATAGTGGTAATATAAATTAGATTATGTAAATAGTATTATATTGCATTTTGCAGAAACTTGCAACCCTTTTATTTTGGAGGTAATAAAATGAAAAAGTATAAAGTTGGAATTATTGGTGCAACCGGTATGGTTGGTCAAAGATTTGCTACCCTTCTTGAGAATCATCCCTGGTTTGAGGTTACCGCTCTTGCAGCATCATCCCGTTCTGCAGGTAAGACCTATGATGAAGCTTTGGGTGGTCGTTGGGCTATGAAAACTCCACGCCCTGAAAAATACAAAGATATGGTTCTTTTTGATGCAGTTGCAGATAAAGAAAAAATCGTTAAACTTGTTGATTTTGTTTTTTGTGCCGTAGACATGGAAAAATCCGCTATTCGTGCTCTCGAAGAAGATTATGCAAAACTTGAGTGTCCTGTTGTATCTAACAACTCTGCTCATAGATACACTCCTGATGTTCCTATGATTATTCCTGAAATAAATTCAGACCATTCACAAATTATATATGCACAAAGAAAAAGACTTGGCACAAAGAGAGGCTTTATCTCAGTTAAGTCAAATTGTTCATTGCAGAGCTATGTGCCTGCACTTCATCCATTGATGAAATATGGTGTGACAAAGTGTCTTGCAACAACATATCAGGCAATTTCAGGAGCAGGAAAAACTTTTGAAACATGGCCTGAAATGATAGATAATGTAATTCCTTATATTGGTGGAGAAGAAGAAAAGAGCGAAGTTGAGCCAATGAAGATATGGGGTAAGGTTGAGGGAGATAAAATTGTTGATGCAACCTCTCCTGCAATCACAACTCAATGCTTGAGAGTCCCTGTTTCAAATGGTCACATGGCTGCAGTTTTTGTAAGCTTTGAAGATAAGCCTTCAATTGAAGATATTAAAAAGGCATGGAAAGAGTTTAGGGGTGCTCCTCAGGATTTAGAGCTTCCTCACGCTCCAAAGCAGTTCTTAAACTACTTTGAAGAGGATAACAGACCTCAGTCAAAGCTTGACAGAAATTTAGAAGGTGGAATGGCAGTTTCAATCGGAAGATTGAGAGAGGACAGTCAATATGATTATAAGTTCGTTTGTCTTTCACATAACACTCTAAGAGGTGCTGCAGGCGGTGCAGTTTTGATGGCAGAATTATTGACAGCACAAGGTTATATGGACTAATACACAAGTTTAAAATTAATAGATACACAATGATAAAATCGTTGTGTATCTTTTTTTATTTTAATTTTATGAAAGGAATGGTATTATGAAAAAAGCTCCATTTACTGGCTCAGGCGTTGCGCTTGTGACACCATTCGATAAAAATAATAAAATAAACTATTGTGTTCTTGAAGAACTTATAGAAATGCATATTTCCAATAAAACAGATGCTATCATTGTTTGCGGAACAACTGGGGAGGCGTCTGTTATGGATGATGATGAGCATATGTCGGTTGTGGAGTTTGCAGTTAAAAAGGTAAATGGCAGAGTTCCCGTGATAGCAGGGTGTGGGAGTAACGACACAAACCACGCAGTAAGATTTTCCAAAATGTCGGAAGAGCTTGGTGCAGATGCACTTTTATCTGTAACACCATATTATAATAAGGCTAATAAGAGTGGGTTATCAGAGCACTACAGATGTATAGCAAAATCGGTCAATATTCCGATAATATTATATAATGTTCCATCAAGAACAGGAGTTAATATTTCGATTGAAATTTTGAAAAATTTATCTGAGCTTGAGAACATAGTTGCGATTAAAGAGGCGAGTGGGAATGTGGGATATGCAGCACAAATTGCATCAGAGATTCCTGATTTATATATTTATTCGGGAAATGATGACATAACAATTCCGATATTATCAGTAGGTGGAATTGGAGTGATTTCTGTGGCGGCAAACATTATACCAAAAGAAATGCACTATATCTGCGAACAATACAGATTGGGAAATGTGGGAGAGGCTAAGGATATTTTATTAAAGTATATGAAAGTTATAAATAATCTGTTTTGTGAGGTCAACCCTGTTCCAATTAAGGAAATTATGAATTATCTTGGGTATGATGTGGGGAAGGTAAGACTGCCACTCGGTAAAATGGAAAAAAAAAATCTGGAAAAATTAATAAGAGAGGTTAATAATGTGGGAATAAAAAAGTATCGGAGTTAAACTCCGATACTTTTTAAATATTAAATGTATATAGAATAACTGAATATGCTTCTTTGAGGTTATTATAGACCTCCTCGGCACTTTCGATATATTTCTCTTCATCAGGATAAACAAATATATAGTGTTTTCTAAGCTCATCGTGATATCCAAGATATCGGTAATTCTTATGCTCTTTTTTATAAGATTTATCATCATATGCATAAATTGAGAAAACAAGCCCTGTTCCATTTTCTTCATAGGAAGTGATTTCATAGAAATCTTCGTGGTCTGCAAAAATATCTGCGACAAATTTTCCTTGCCAGTATAGTGGAAGTCTGAAATCGAAGAAAGTTGAGTTATAATCAAAATATTCTTCGCTTGTTTCATAATATTTCAACACGGTTTCGTTTTTCTCTACTCCTTTTTCCGAGCAGCCACTTGCAATTATTAACATTGTAAGCAAGAGTAAACCTGCAAAAAGTTTTTTCATATTGTGTATTTCCTTCCCTATAGAATATTGTTAACACCTCTTAATAGCGATGCACCATAGTCTATATCAATTATTTCCCAATCAAAGCTCTTGTATTTTACTCCACTTTGAGCAAGCTGAGTTTTAATTGTGTTATATGATTCAAATGGTATTCTTGATGTATAGAACTGATTTTCTTTTTTATCCCTGATTAAAAACTCTATATAATCGTCCTCATACTTTCCGAAGACAGCAATTCTGTCATTTGCCTTTTCAGGCTCCTGGGTAAGAATTAAAACCTTAAGCACTTCAATGACTTTATCGTGCAGGTCATTATCAAAAATCAATATCTTTTCTAACATTGTATCATAGTTTGTAACAAATCGCAAGTTATAATCGACAAGATTTTTTAAATCTTCAGAATTTTTTGAAGTTTCCCTGATATTTTTAAATAACTGAGCTTTTGTGGCTTCGTCGTTGCAGGGAGTAAATGAAAGCATAAGCTTTTTTGAACTGTCGTGATACAATAATGGATTAGGCAAAAGTGCAGTATGTGAACAGTTTTCACACTTAAAGATATTTATTTTCCCACTCAACAAATCCTTTTTTAAATCTACGCTATCATCACTTGTGATAGAACTCCACACAGTTACCTCATTTAAGTGAGAACACTCGGGGCATTTTATGGATTGCTTTGAATTGATACTCATTCTGATTGCCTCTTTCTTATAAATTCTATATTATCACCTCTTGACATATCAAGAGAAAAACCGATTTTTTCTATTTCTTTTTTTAGGTTTTTTATGCTTTGCGCTGCTTCGTTGCCAGAGGACAGCTTGTTGTCATAGAGTGAATAATCCTCTCTGTGAGTTGTTGGTGAAAGATTTGGCATAACCACATTTGCACCTGCTAAAAAACCATCAATTCTTCCGTTTTTGTTATCAAGTGTCGCAAGAGCAGTTGTTGCAGGTAAAAGAACACCTGGAAGCATCAGTCTTGTCAGTGCAAGCATTGTTAAAGTTAGTGAATATGAGCCTTTTGGAAAACCCTTAAATGGCGTATTGTGATGTGGTATAAAAGGACCTATACCCACCATCTGTGGCTCAAGCTCTTTCAAAAAAAGAAGGTCATCTGCCAAGTTTTCAAAAGTTTGATATGGAGAACCAACCATAAAGCCTGCTCCGACCTGAAAACCACAATCCTTTAAATCATACAAGCATTTCTTTCTTGATTTTAATGTTAAATTTTCGGGATGAAGTTTTCGATAATGGTAATCATCAGCAGTTTCGTGTCTTAACAAAAATCTGTCGGCACCTGCATTTTTATATGCTTTATATGTCTTTTTTGACTTTTCTCCGATTGATAATGTAACGGCACATTCAGGATATTTTTCCTTAATGGAGTTTATAATATCACACATTATTTTATCGGTATAATATAAATCTTCTCCGCCTTGAAGAACAAATGTTTTAAATCCAAGCTCATTGCCCTTTTTGCAACAGTCTAAAATATCCTCTTTGGTAAGCCTGTATCGAAAAACATCCTTATTATCAGCTCTTATTCCGCAATAATAGCAATTATTTTTACATATATTTGAAATCTCAATAAGGCCTCTTGCAAAAATTTTGTCACCATAATATTTTTGCTTTGTTTCGAGTGCTTTTTCTAAAAGAGATTTGTCAGTTTTATCGGAATTTAATTTTATAAGTTCTGATAAATCATCTTTGTTTGCAAAATCTGTGTACAAACCTTCTTTTAACGGACGATTATATTGTGAAATAAATTGTGCCCATTTTTTAATTGCTTC
>JAFXBO010000085.1 GCA_017521775.1 Clostridia bacterium
AATATTTTATCATAATTTTACCATATACAAATTATAGTGTCAATATAAATTATTTCTTACCAAATAGCATAAATTCTCATTATATGGAAAAAATATTAAATGTATTATATAAAAAAGGTGGAATAAATATGTCAATAAGAACTGACTTGGCTTTGGAAGCAAGAGAAATATACTCTGAAAATGCAAAGGATAAAGAAGAAATCGACGGAGTAGATGTGAAAATTACAAAAAACGAAGGTATCACCACAACTAAAATTAAGATAACTAATGATAACGGAGTTCGAGCTTTAGGTAAACCAATCGGAACATACGTCACGATTGAAGCACCCGACATAAAATATAGTGTAGAGGTTTATGAAAATGCCTGCAGACTATTGGCAGAAGAAATAAAAAACATTACGGAGATAGATAAGAAAACAAAAACTCTCGTAGTAGGACTTGGAAACAAACGCATAACACCCGATGCCTTGGGACCTGATGTTATCTCAAAGCTTATGGTTACAAACCATATGAAAGAACAGTTTAAGGATTTTCTAAATGATGATATCACATCTGTTTGTGCAATTGCCCCTGGTGTTCTAGGTACAACAGGAATGGAGACTGCACAGATTATTAAGGGTGTGATTGAGCAGGTCAAACCTGACCTTGTTATCGCAGTTGATGCATTAGCATCGCGAAGTCTTGACAGAATAAGCACAACAATTCAGCTTTCTGATACAGGCATAAATCCCGGTGCAGGTGTTGAAAATTCGAGAGCCAGACTCGATGAAAAAACTTTAGGAGTCAAAGTTCTTGCCATTGGAGTTCCTACTGTTGTTGATGCTGTCACAATTGCAAGCGACTCTATAGATATGGCTATGAATGATATTAATGAGGATATATTGGGAGATGAACGAAAAAACCAATTAATTAAAGAGGCATTATCAAAAAATATAGGCTCATTAATGGTAACTCCAAAAGATATTGACTCTGTGATTGAAAAAACATCAAAGACAGTTGCAAACGGAATAAATCTTGCTCTTCACAAAAATTTAACATTTGAAGACATAGAAAGCTTTGTGGGATAGTTGACATATTGACAATTTAGTTGTAAAATAATGGATATTAATGAATTTGAAGGAGTTATATATTTTGGAAACAATAAAAATAAATGATAATATATCACTGCATTATATTGAAATGAATAAATTTAAAACAAATGTTGTCGGCGTTTATTTAAGACGGCCATTGTCAGATAAAGAAGCATCAAAAAATGCTGTTTTATCATATACTTTAAAAAGTGGTTGTAATAAACTTTCTACAACTCTTGAAATCAATAAACATTTACAGAATTTATATGGTGCAACTCTTAACTCAGGGGTTATGAAAAGTGGAGATAATCAGGTCATCTTCTTTGATGCAGAAACAATTTCTGATAAATATGCACCTGAAAACGAAAAACTTACAAATGAGCTTTTAAAACTATTATTAAATGTAATTTTTAAGCCATTAGTAAAAGATAATTCATTTGAAAAAGATATTGTAGATAGAGAAAAGAAAACTGTTATTGACAGAATAAACTCACTTATCAATGATAAGAGAGCATACGCCAAAATGAGATGTAATGAAGAGGTATGCAAAAATGATGTTTATGCATTAACAAGATTTGGAACAAAGGACGCTGTTAATGAAATTGATGAAAAAAATCTTTTCTCACACTACGAAAACATTATATCTTCATCACAAATTGATGTTTTTGTATGTGGTGATGCCAATATAAACGAAGCTTGTGTTCTTATAAAGGATTTTATAAAGAATATTCCATTTATGAAATCACAAATACCACAAACAAATATTATCAAGGACTCTCAGGACATTAAGAATATTACTGACAAACTCGATGTAACACAAGGTAAGCTCTCAATCGGATTTACAACGGGTATTGATGCATCACAAAATGATTACCCTGCTTTAGTTGTTGCCAACAGTATATTTGGTGCAGGCACTCACTCAAAGCTTTTCAATAATGTAAGAGAAAAACTAAGCCTTGCTTACTATGCTTCAAGCAGTCTTAATAAATTCAAAGGAATTTTATTTGTTGACGCAGGAATCGAATTTTCAAATTTTGACAAAGCCTACGAAGAGACTATTGCTCAGTTAAATGCTTTGAAGAACGGCGAAATTTCTGATGAAGAAATGTCATCTTCCAAGAATGCAATTATCAATAGCTTGAACACCTATTATGATGACCAACGCTATATGCAAATGTATGCACTAGATTGTATCTATCTGGGAATTAGTTCGGATATTGAAAAATATAAAAAAGATATATTAAATGTTACAATAGATGATGTTATGAGAGTCGTCCCCAATATCAAGGAAAACACAGTTTATTTTCTTGCAGGCAAAAATTGACAGAAAGGATTATAGCTAAATGGATATGATTTGCAATAAAAATGTTAAAACCAATGAGGTGCTTTATTACAAAAAACACCCAAGTGGTCTTAATATATACATTATGCCAAGAAAGGGATATAGTTCAAGCTATGCTATTTTTGGCACAAAATATGGCTCTGTGGACTCAGAGTTTATTGTCCCAGGAGAAAATTCACCAACTAGGGTTCCTGACGGGATTGCGCATTATCTTGAACATAAACTTTTTGACCAACCTGATGGCACAAATGTTTTTGATAGTTTTTCAAAGCTTGGCGGAAATGCTAATGCATTCACAAGCTTTAATATGACAGCATACCTGTTTTCTGCAACATCAAATTTTTGTGAAAATCTAAAGGTTTTAATGGATTATGTACAAAAACCATATTTTACTGCTGAGAGCGTTCAAAAAGAACAAGGAATTATCGGTCAGGAGATAAATATGTACGACGATAATCCTGATTGGAGAGTGTTTTTTAATCTTTTATCCTGTCTTTATCAAAATAATCCTGTTAAAATAGATATTGCAGGAACTATTGATTCAATATCAAAAATTGATAATGAATTACTATATAAATGCTATAACACCTTTTACAATCTATCTAATATGACCTTGTTTTTAACAGGTGATTTTGATGTTAATGAAGTTTTTGAAGTTGTAAATAATTCAATTTTAAACAATAATCCTTTTGATGAGGAAATTAAAAGAATTTACCCTGACGAACCAAAGGAAATTGCCAAGAAAAAGAAGGAAGTTAATCTTTCTGTATCAACACCAATGTTTATGATTGGGTTTAAGGATAATGATTGTGGTTATGGTGGAGATAAACTCTTAAAAAAGACTATTGAAATAGAAATTCTTCATAAAATTATTTTTTCAAAAAGCTCTCCTCTATATGAAAAGCTATATAATGACGGATTAATCAATCCACCTTTTTCATCAGAATACACTCATCAAATTGATTATGGATATTCTGCTATTGAAGGACAATCAAAAAACCCTCAAAAAGTATATGATGAAATCATCAAATATATTGATGAACTAAAACAAAATGGGTTAGATGAAGAGGACTTTATAAGATCGAAAAAGGCTATATGGGGAAAATATATTCGTTCATATAACAACATCGAGGATTTTGCACATCAATTTCTGTCAGACAGTTTTGTCGATATTGATTATTTCAAATACTATGATATCTATAAAACAGTTATCTTTGAAGATGTTAAGAAAAGATTTTTGGAACACTTTGATAAAAACTACAGTGCAATCTCAATAGTAAACCCTGTTTAATAAAACAAAGCAGTCAGTTTAAAGCTGACTGCTAAAATTTTATAATTTTATAAAATTCAATGGATTTTGGGGTACATTATCATACCTTATCTCAAAATGACAATGAGGTCCTGTGCTATTCCCCGTGTTACCTACCAATGCTATAATGTCTCCTTTACTAACAACTTCCCCAACATTAACATTTATTTTACTGCAATGAGCATAATATGTCACATATCCATTCTTGTGATCAAGCTTTATGAGCAATCCATATGTTCCACAATTCCCTGTAAAAAGCACAGTAGCATCATCAGATGCACAAATTGGCGTTCCAATATCTGAGGCTATATCTATTCCTCCGTGAAGCCTTCCCCATCTTTGTCCAAAGCCTGATGTAAATGTACCATCAAGAGGCTTTATAAACTCTCCTGTTCCTATTCCATTATTAACTATAACTTCTTCCTCTATGACGCTAACCGGTTCTATCTCTTCTATTTCTTTTCCCAAAAAATCTTCATGTTTTATATCTTCTGCATAATCATATCCTCCTACGCCAAAACTATGCATCAATAAAACTATGCATATAGACATAAAAAGTGTTATCGTTGTGCTTTTAATTTTTCTTAACATACTTATTCCTCTTTAAGATTAGTTATATGTTATATTATATTCGCACAACGCAATAATTATTACAAAGTTGTTAAATTGGCTCAAAAAAA
>JAFXBO010000086.1 GCA_017521775.1 Clostridia bacterium
GAGGTCGTGGGTTCGAACCCCATCCGGATCGCCACAAAAACGGAATGATTTAGATTATATATCTATATTATTCTGTTTTTTTTGTAAGAAATTTTTGGAACATATTGCAAATAGGATTAAAATATGGTATAATGGGTGCGTAATAATTTTTCGTATAGGAGGATAACTTATGAACTTTACAAGAATTGAACCAAAAGAGTATCAAGAAAGAGTTGATGCATTGCGCAAGATTATGGCAGCTAAAAATATTGATATGGTAATAGGTTTTTCTAACCTGTTAGAAATCGGTATTGTGCGTTATTATTGTGGATTTGCACCAGTAAACGAAAGCTCTGCAATTATTATTCCTGCAGAGGGAGAAGTAACTGTATGTTCAGGACAAGCTTCTTATGACTATTGTCTTCTTGAAAACAAATTAGAGAAGAGCAATATTGCAATACTTCCTGAAATAGGTGAAGTAAGTGGCTTTGAGTATAATACAGAGGGTCAACTTGATTTTGAAGAATTATTCAGAAGAATAAAGGCTCAAAATCCAAATATCAAGAGAATTGGATACATCGGAAGACTTATTTTCCCTGCAATCATCAAGGAAAAGCTTAAGAGAGTATTTGATGGAGCTGAATTAGTTGACTTTGATGATGAGCACTATGATCAAAGAATTATTAAGAGTCCTGCAGAAATTGAGGTTATGAAAACAAACTGGGATATAACAACACAGATGTTTGAAACTGTAGTTCCACAGATTGAGGTTGGAATGACAGAACGTTATGTTGGTGGATTGTTTGAGGGAGAAATGATGAAGCTTGGAGCTGAATCTTATGTTCAGTCATTTGCTCCAATGGTTGCAACAGGTCCTGTTAATTCACATATCAGTATGTGCAGAAACTCATTAAGAAAGATTGAAGCAAGTGAAATTATCAATATGGCAGCAGGTGTTTCATACGAAGGATATAATGGTATTATCTGTAGCCCATTGGTTCTTGGAGAAATTCCTCAAAAGATTAAGGATGCTGTTATGTGTGCATATGACGCACTAAACTACGCATCAGATAAGATGAAGCCTGGTGTGTCTTGTGATGTTGTATTGAATGCATATACAGATTACTTGACAAAGTATGGATACATAGATTATTGTCCTTACGGAAGCTTGCACAGTACAGGTATGTTAGAGTGCGAAGCTCCAACATTCACAGTTGAAAATAAAAGAGTTATAGAAGAAAATATGGCAATTTGTATAGACGCATATTTCAAGGGTATGGAATGGGGTTCTTTCCGTATAGAAGATTGTTATTTGATTACAGACAAGGGTGCAGAGAGAATGACAAAATATAACGACAGAGCTATTCCAAAAATATTTAAATAAGAGGTGTTAAAAATGGAAAGAGGAAAGAAAAATTGGGTATTCTGTGATGGATATTTGCCACCACAAGGAGATAATAAAGATTTTGAAGGTCACGAAGCTCTTATGATGACAAACTTAAGTGATGAAAAAGCAAAAATCGAATTAGTATTTGTATTTGAGGATAAGGCTCCTGTAGAAGGAATTTTCTATGAGCTTGACTCAATGAGAACTATGTGTGTAAGACTTGATAAGCCAATTGGTGAAAAAGGTCTTATGCTTGGTGAATCAGTTCAATACACAGTTTGGGTAAAGAGCAGCACACCTATCTGTGCTTGCTTCGGAAGACTTGATGTAAGACAAAGCAATATGTCATATTACAGTGTTGAAGGTTATTCATTCTGATATTTATCTGTATTTGTATTTGATATAGCCTTAAGGAGTATGTGAAAAGCTATATTTTCATATGGTGAAATGTACAAAAAAAGAGATGATATTTGAGCAAATAAAACAAATATTGTATTTTTATAGGTTTATTTTATAAAATGTGGCATAAATATAGCAAAAAGCCTTGACAAAAGTGGATAATTTATATAAAATACACTATGAGGGTTAAAAACAGACACAACCTTAAGTAAATAATTTTTTAGGAGGATATCAATATGAACAAGACAGAATTAATCGCTGCAGTTGCAGAGCAAGCAGCAATTACAAAGAAAGACGCTGAAAAAGCACTTTCAGCAGTTATCGATTCAATCACAAATGCAATGGCTGAAGGAGATAAGGTTCAGTTAGTTGGATTTGGAACATTCGAAGTTAGAGCAAGAGATGCAAGAAAGGGTAAGAACCCAAGAACAGGCGAAATCATCAATATCCCTGCTTCAAAAGTTCCTGCATTCAAAGCTGGTAAGGCATTAAAGGATATCGTAAACAAATAATTATTGTTTGAAAAGACAACCTTTGCAAATTGGCAAAGGTTGTTTTTTTATGTTGATTTTGGGATAGTACTGTGATATAATATTACCACGAAAGAGGTGTTTTTATGAATGTTGTTATTGCGATAGATTCTTTTAAGGGCAGTATGTCATCTGTTCAGGCTGGAAGAGCTGCTGCTGATGGGGTGAAACGAGTTATCCCTGATGCTGAAGTTTTTGTGAAACCTATTGCTGACGGAGGTGAGGGCACGGTTGAATCTTTAGTTGAGGGATTAAATGGAACACTAAAAGAGGTAACTGTAAAAAACCCATTAGGAAGAGAAATCACCTGTCAGTATGGAATTATAGGTGATACAGCTATAGTTGAAATGGCTCAGGCTTCTGGAATTGCACTTATAAAAAAAGAAGAGCTTAACCCTATGGAAACAACAACATATGGTGTTGGAGAAATTCTAAAGGATGCTATTTTGTCTGGTTGCAGAAAATTCATAATTGGAATTGGAGGAAGTGCAACCAATGATTGCGGTATTGGAATGTTACAGGCGCTTGGATATGAATTTATTGATAGAAATGGAAATGAAGTTCCGTTTGGCGCAAAAGCTCTTGATATGATTACAGAAATTAGAGATGATAATGCAATGAAGGAATTAAAGGAGTGTAGCTTTAATATTGCCTGCGATGTTAAAAATCCTCTTTGTGGTGAAAATGGTTGCAGTGTTATTTTCGCACCACAAAAGGGAGCGACCCAAGATATGGTTAAGGCGATGGATAAAGCAATGGAGCACTATTCAAAGGTTGTATCAACAAAGTATATAAATGCAGATAAGAATTTTCCGGGTGCAGGTGCAGCAGGAGGACTTGGATTTGCTTTTATGACATTTCTCGGAGGAAAATTGCAATCAGGAATTGAGCTTATTTTAGATAAAATATCTATTGAAAAATCTATTATGGAAGCAGATTTAGTAATAACAGGAGAGGGAAAAATTGATAGCCAGACAGTTATGGGAAAAGCACCTATTGGAATTGCAAGACTTGCTAAAAAGCACAATAAACCGGTTATTGCTTTTTCAGGATGTGTAACAAGAGATGCATCTGTTTGCAACAGTCACGGAATAGACGCAATATTTCCTATTGTTCGTTCAGCTTGCACATTAGAAGAGGCAATGGATTGTGATAATGCATATAATAATATGGCAGATTGCGCAGAGC
>JAFXBO010000087.1 GCA_017521775.1 Clostridia bacterium
GTTATTAAATTTCTGCGGATATATCCTGTTGAAATTATTAAGCTCAGTATTTTTTAAAATTTCGGTGTGAAGCTTTGCAACTCCGTTCGTGCTGAAGGTATAGTGGATGTCCATATGTGCCATATGAACTCTTTCATCCTTATCTATTATATAAACAGACTTATCGTCATATTTTCTTCTTACCTTGTTATCAAGTATTTCAATTATGGGAACAAGCGAAGGTACAATTTTTAACAGATAATCCATAGGCCATTTTTCGAGTGCTTCTGCTAATATTGTATGGTTTGTGTATGCGCAGGTTTTTGTAACAATTTCTATTGCATCATTAATGGGAATATCTTTTTTAATTAAAAGTCGGATTAATTCAGGAATGATAAGAGATGGGTGCGTATCATTTATCTGAATTACTGCATAATCATAAAGGTCATAAAGATTTGAGCCTCTTTTTGTGCATTCATCAATTATTAATTGAGCAGCATTGCTGACCATAAAGTATTGCTGATAAATTCTTAAGAGTCTTCCGTTCTCATCACTGTCGTCGGGGTAGAGAAACAGAGTAAGGTTTTTTTTGATATCAGTTTTGTCAAATTCAATCCCGTCGCCGACTATTGATTCGTCAATTGTTTCAATGTCAAACAGATGGAGGGTATTTGATGAATTCTGGTTACTGACAATATCTATATCATAAAGTCTTGATTTAACGTTAAAGTCTTTGAATTTAACATCATACGATATATCTGTTTTATTTAAAAATCCAGACTCATTAATCCATTCATTTGGTTTTTCTATTTGGAAATTATTTTTAAATACCTGACGGAAAAGTCCATAATGATAGTTAAGACCAATTCCGTCACCATTAAGACCAATTGCTGCAACAGAGTCTAAAAAACAGGCAGCCAGTCTTCCAAGGCCTCCGTTTCCCAGGGATGGCTCATTTTCAATTTCTTCAATTTTATTCAAATCTTTTCCGTTTTGTGAGAGAATTTTTTTAACCTCGTCATATATTCCGAGATTAATAAGATTTGAGCCTAATAGCTTTCCCAAAAGAAATTCTGCACAGACATAATAAAGCTTTTTTTTCGTTTTCATTTTTTCGTTTGCGTGGCATATTTCATTTATAGTCTTAACCAATCCAATAAAAACTTCTTCATCAGAGCAATCAGATATTGGCTTTTGGCAGTTTTTTAAAATCTTGTCAGCTAAATTCATAAAATTCTCCATTCTGCCACATTTGGCAAATTAATAGTGTTTTATTATCGATATTATTTGCAAATAGTTGTTTTTAATGCATATTATATATGGAAAAAATTAACAGTTAAATTTACATAACACAATTTACAATCTAATTACACAAATATAAATATTCACATTATTCACGCAGTTATCCTCAAAAAAAATGGAAAAAAGAGTAAAAAAACACATTAATCCACACATTTATCAACATATGTGGATAACTTTTAAAACTTATCCACACTTTTTGTAAGTTTACATAACAAAAAAATTCCTCCCATTTTAATATGGGAGGAATTAAAATATTAAACTAAATTTTTCTTATTGTAGAATAATTGGAAACACTCAACACAAGTCCTATTGCAACAAGATTTGTTAAAAGAGATGTTCCTCCATAGCTAAAGAATGGAAGTGGAATTCCTGTTACAGGAGTTAAACCAATACACATTCCGATATTTTCTACAGAATGGAAAATGAACATAGCACTAACACCGATACATATGTATCTTCCGAATAATGTTTTTGAATTCATACCGGCCTTTATACATCTCCAGATTATCACAGAAAGGAAGATGACCACTAACGCAGCTCCGATAAAGCCCAGCTCTTCTGAGATTACACTGAAAATAAAATCAGTATGCTTTGTTGGCAGGAAACCAAGCTGATTCTGAGTTCCGTTTAAATATCCTTTTCCAAAAAAACCACCTGAACCAACTGCAATCTTTGACTGAATAACATTGTAGCCACTGCCGAGCTTATCAAGCTCAGGGTTTAAGAAAACCAAAATACGATGTTTCTGGTAATCTGATAAAAGCAGAAAGTATATTAATGGCAGGGATACAATACCTATAGATAATGCAGACAGTATATATTTTCTTCCGATACCTGCAGTGAAGACCATAACAACGAACATAAAGACAAAGACCAATGTACTGCCTAAGTCAGGCTGAAGCATTATCAAAAATGCAGGAACGCCTAAATGCAGGAGTAGGAACAAAAGAGTTTTTGGTTCATTAATTTTATCAGTTACTTTTGATAAGTGATATGAAAAGGTCAGGATAAACCCGATTTTTGCAATTTCTGAGGGTTGAATTCCTATAGGACCTAATCTAATCCAGCTCTGCGCACCCCAATCTCCTGCCGTACCAATAACCTTAACAAGAATCAGTAAAAAAATGCAGATTGCTGCAATTGGCTTTAAAAAAATTTCAAATTGCTCATAATCAAACAGAGCTAAAAAGGTCATAACACCAAGCCCAAGCACCAATGCTCCTGATTGAATTACAGTGTTTGAA
>JAFXBO010000088.1 GCA_017521775.1 Clostridia bacterium
CTCCAACCACGGGAATATCAAGAGCATGAGCCAACCCTTTGACTGCCGAAACGCCTATTCTTAAACCCGTAAATGAGCCAGGACCATTTGCCGATACAATTAAATCAATATCAGAAATTTCAAGCTCTGCTTGTTTTAAGGCACTGTCTATCATAGGCATAAGTGTTTGAGAGTGAGTTTTTTTTGTGTTTACCAAAATCTCACAAACAAGCTTTTCATCATCAGTTACCGAAACAGTTGCAACATTTGACGAAGTGTCAACTGATAATATCCTCATTGCTTCATATCCTTTCTATAGATATTTTCCTATAATCCTCGTGTTTTAATAAATCCTTTTCAATTGTTATTTCATATCTGTCAGGAGGCAGAATATCTTTTATTTTCTCCGACCATTCTATCAAAGAAATTCCATCCCCATAAACATACTCCTCATAACCAATCTCATACATTTCATCAGGGTCCTCAATTCTATACACATCGAAATGATAAATTGGTAATTTTGCTCCTTCATAACAATTAACGATTGTAAAGGTTGGTGATGAAATGGGTTCAGCATATCCCAAAGCTTTAACAAGTCCCTGAACAAATGCAGTTTTACCTGTCCCTAAATCACCATTTAGGCAAACAACATCTCCTGCCTTAAGCTCTTTAGAAAATGCTTTTGCAATATTCTCGGTTTCTTTAGGACTGTTAGAATTATATACCATATCAGAATAACCCCGTTATTTTTCCGTCTATATTAATATCGATATTATTTGCTGCAGGCTTTTTAGGTAATCCGGGCATAACCATAATATCGCCTGTTTCAACAACTATGAACCCTGCACCATTTGAAACTCTTACCTTTGAAATAGTGATTTCAAAATCTTCTGGTCTTCCAAGAAGAGTTGGGTCATCAGAGAGTGAATACTGAGTTTTTGCCATACAAACAGGCTTTTTGTCAAGTCCCAAATCTTCTAATTGTTTGATTTGCTTGTTTGCCTTAGTTGTATAAACAGCTCCCTTTCCACCATATATTTTTGTCACTATTTCATTAATCTTTTCCTTAATTGAAAGATTTGTGTCATATAAAGGAGTAAATTCGGATTTTGTTGTGTCTATTGCCTTAATAACCTTTTGTGCAAGGTCAATTCCACCCTCTCCGCCTTTTGCGAACACCTCGGACATTGATACCTCTACGCCATATTTGGCACAAGCATCAATAACTGCATTTAATTCACTATCTGTGTCTGTGTCAAAACGGTTAAGTGCAACAACAACAGGCACTTTAAAGCTTTGCATATTTTCAATGTGCTTTAAAAGATTTGGAATACCCTTTAACAAGGCATCAACATTTTCTTCCTTTAAGTCTGCCTTTGCCACTCCACCGTTATACTTTAAAGCTCTGACAGTTGCGACAATAACAACTGCATCAGGCTTCAACCCTGCAAATCTGCACTTAATATCCATAAACTTTTCCGCACCCAAATCAGCACCGAAGCCTGCCTCGGTTATAGCATAGTCTGCCATTTTAAGCGCTAATTTTGTTGCAGTGACACTGTTACATCCATGTGCAATATTTGCAAATGGTCCACCGTGAATAAAGCAAGGTGTATTTGCCAAAGTCTGAACAAGATTTGGCTTGATTGCATCCTTTAATAAAACTGTCATAGCACCCTCAGCATTTAAGTCCTTAGCATAAACAGGCAAGCCTTGACGATTATATGCAACAATAATTTCACCAAGTCTGTATTTTAAATCCTCCAAATCATTTGCAAGACACAAAATAGCCATAATTTCAGATGCAACTGTAATCATAAAGCCGTCTTCTCTTGGAACACCATTGACTTTTCCTCCAAGTCCGACAACAACATTTCTCAATGCTCTGTCGTTCATGTCAAGAACACGCTTCCATACGATATTTGAAACATCTATATCCAATTCATTTCCCTGATGAATATGATTATCAATAAGGGCAGACAATAGATTGTTCGCAGCAGTAATCGCGTGCATATCACCTGTGAAATGAAGATTTATGTCCTCCATAGGCACAACCTGACTGTATCCACCACCTGCAGCTCCGCCTTTAACACCCATAACAGGACCCATTGATGGCTCACGAAGAGCTAATAAGCATTTCTTACCAAGCAAGGAAAAAGCGTCGCCAAGACCAACAGTGGTGGTTGTTTTTCCCTCACCTGCAGGAGTCGGATTAATTGCAGTCACCAAAACAAGCTTTCCATCGGGATTGTCAGAAACTCTATTTATAAGATCCTCCGACATTTTTGCCTTATATTTTCCATAAAACTCAAGCTCATCTTCCTTTATTCCAATAGACGCTGCAACATCCTTTATGTGCTTCATCTTTGCATTTTGAGCAATTTCAATATCTGTCAGCATATATAAATTCCCCTTTACTAATTATTTAGTATGAACAAACCAGGCTATACCATTATGGCACAGCCTGGATTATTATGTATTCTTATTTGTTGTGGAAATAATTTCTGTCGTCTGTAACTTTCTTCAAAAGCATTTCCAATCTTCTTTCAACATCACCCAAAATGTCATCTGCATATTGGTCACTGTCTGTTATAAGCTTTGTTGACTGAGCCTTAGCATCTTCAACCAAGTTGTTTGCATATTCCTGTGCCTGCTTTGTGATTTCGTTTTCATCAACCATCTGAATCATTTTTGCTTCAGCAGTCTTAATCATAGAATCAGCTCTTGCTTCTGCTTCAGAAATAATTCTTTCTCTTTCTTCTTTAACCCATTTAGCTTCCTTAACCTCGTCAGGATATGAAAGACGCATTTCCTGAATATAATCAAGAATATCTTCCTTGTCTAACAAAATTTTTCCGCTTAGTGGAACAGTAGGTGCCTTATCGATAGTTTCCTCCATCAATTCAATGATTTCCATTATGTCCATTGTTCAAAACTCCTTACTTTATATTTTTAAATTTTGTTTTAATTTTCTCTATGTTACAAATTGGCACAAAATCCCCAAGCTCACCCTGATATTTTGCAACTTCCTTAACAACGCTTGAGCTGATATATGAATATTTACTGTCTGTCATCATAAAAACAGTTTCATATTCAGGATTTAGAGCTTTATTTAAAAGAGCGATTTGAAATTCATATTCAAAATCGGCAACAGTTCTAAGTCCCTTTATAATCACAGTAGCGTTATTTTGTTTCGCAAAGTCAACCAATAATCCTGAAAAAGCATAACACGAAACATTTTTAATATCGGCTACAGCCTTATCAATCATTTCTTTTCTTTCTTCGGCTGTAAAAATTGGATTTTTACTTGAATTATCAAGAACTCCGACAATCACCTTGTCATAGAGTCTTGAAGCTCTTTTTATGATATTTAAATGACCATTTGTCAAAGGGTCAAAGCTACCGGGATAAACTGCTATTCTCACAATCCATCACCCTCTTTTGTAAACTGTAATATAAGTCCTGCCATACTTTCGCTGTTTTAAGATACTGAGTCCCAAAAATTCACCGTGTTCGTCTGTATTGTCACTTTCTAAAACAATTATCCCATCTTCCGAAAGTGCATTGGTATCAATAATTTTCTCAATTACCGGTGCAATTATTCCCTTGTTGTATGGTGGGTCTAAAAATATTATGTCAAAACTGTTTTTATTCTCATTAAGAAATTGCTCTGCAGATTTATTTAATACCTTTAATTTATGGCAAAGTCTTAACGACTCGGCATTGTGGTTTATAAGCTTAATTGCTCTTTGGTCAATATCGCATATAACACTGTTTAAAGCACCTCTTGAAAGTGCCTCAAGGCTCAATGCTCCACTTCCTCCGAAAAGGTCAAGCACTTTTGCATCCATAACAAAATCCGAGATGAGATTGAATAATGATTCCCTGACTCTGTCCGTTGTCGGACGAATATCCATTGTGTCAAATTCGGCTAATTTATGTCCTCGACATATTCCCGATATAATTCTCATATTCAATCCTTTCAAAAACACTTTTCACAAATATCCATATAATATATTTTAACTTAAAATCTCCAAAAGGTCAACATTATTTGCGAAAAAAGTACAAAATATATAAAAATTTTATGCTAATTTTATGTTTTTTTTAATTTAGCGCTATATTATCATCAAACATTTCCTTAATTTTTCTTAAAATCCCCTGATTTTCCTGATTTAATAAAGCTTTATCGGCAGAAATTATTTTCTCAGCAGACGCTTTTGCTTTCTTCATAATTTTCATATCCTTAAAGAGATTTGCAATTTTCATTTCAGGAAGTCCGTGTTGGCGAGTGCCGAAAAAATCTCCTGGACCTCTTAATTTTAAGTCCTCTTCCGAAATCACAAACCCATCGTTTGTTTTGCACATTATTGTCATTCTCTTTTTCATAATCTCACTTGTTCCCTGACAAAACATTATGCAATAGGATTGTTCATTTCCTCTTCCGACTCTGCCTCTTAACTGATGCAGCTGCGACAAACCAAATCTCTCGGCATTTTCAATTACCATCATTGTCGCATTAGGAACATTCACTCCCACCTCAATAACCGTGGTGGAAACCAAAATATTAATTTCTCCATTTGCAAAGGCATTCATAACATCATCTTTTTCGGAGGCTTTCATTTTTCCGTGGATTAATCCAACTCTGTATTGAGGGAATTTTTTTGAAAGTCTTATTGATAAATCAGTTGCATTTTTTATGTCCCCTGATTGTGTTTCCTCAATCAACGGACACACAACATAACACTGAGCACCAAGCTTAACATTCTTATCAATAAATGCGTCTATCCTTTCCCTCATTTCCTCTCCGACTGCATATGTTAAAACCTGCTTTCTTCCAGGCGGTAATTCATCAATTTCCGAAATATCCAAATCGCCATATAAAATAAATGCAAGGGTTCTCGGAATTGGAGTTGCTGTCATAATAAGAGTATGCACTCCCTCACCCTTATTGGTAAGCTTTGCTCTTTGTGATACACCAAATCTGTGTTGTTCATCGGCTATAACAAGTCCTAAATTGTGATATGAGACACTGTCTTGTATAATTGCATGAGTCCCAATAATTATATCAATTTCACCTGATGCAATTTTTTCATATAGCGCCTTTTTACCTTTGGTTGAGCCTGTCAAAAGGCATATCTTAATATCTGTTTTTTCAAAGAATTTTAAAAATGTTTCATAATGCTGGGTTGCTAAAATTTCAGTCGGTGCCATAATTGCAGTCTGATAACCGTTCTTAACTGCAACATACATTGTTGCTGCTGCAACAGCAGTTTTTCCTGAGCCAACATCACCTTGAATAAGTCTGTTCATAGGCTTATCTTTTTTCAAATCTAATAAAATTTCCTTAGTACATCTTTTTTGTGCATTAGTCATTTCAAAGGGCAATTTATCAAGAAACTCCACAACACATTTTATGTCCCTAAATGGTTCTCTTTTGATTTCCTCGTTTTCTTCTCTTTTATACATCAACGCAAGCTGCAAAAACAGTAATTCCTCAAAAACAAGGCGTTCCCTCGCCTTAAAAAAATCATCAAAGCTTTTGGGGAAATGAATGTTTTCTATTGCCTCATCTATAGAGCAAAGCCCATTTTCCAAAATAACCTCTTTTGGAAGATATTCCTCTATATCACCCTTTAATTTTATTGCCTCAGCCATTGCCGATTGAATGACCTTTTGGGTCATATTCGCCCATAAGGGATAAACAGGAACAATTTTACCCATAAACTTTTCTTTCCCGACTCTTTCATAAAGTGGGTTTATCATCTCTTTTTTTCGTGATTTGGGATTGATTTTTCCAAAAAAGACAAATTCCTCTCCCATTTTAAACCCATTCTTAACAAATCGGTTATTATACCAGGTCATTGATATTATGCCTGTATCGTCACCAACCGTCATAGTGTAGAGAACCATATTCTTGCGAATTCTGTTTTCCTTTACAGGCGTTAACACTATTCCCTTTATCAAAACATCCTCTCCCGATATACAATCTGCTATATCACGGGCATTTGAACGGTCTTCATAGTCTCGAGGATAGTAATTTAGTAAATCCGAAACAGTTTTGATTCCTTTTTTCAAAAACTGTTCACTTCTGATTTTTCCTATCCCTTTCAGTGATGAAATTTCCTGCATAATATCACCCCCTTTATAACCTTTGTGACACAAACCCCTCTCTTGAGCCACAATCCATTATTTTAATCGAATTTGTCGCCATATA
>JAFXBO010000089.1 GCA_017521775.1 Clostridia bacterium
TATTGCAGAATCTCCTCTTTATGAAATCAGTATAACTAAATCGAAGCGTAAGGGAGAAAAAATATTTGCATACTCCGATGGAGAAAAGGAAGAAATCATTTCAAAACTGAATGAAGATGGACTAACAAAGGATAATGATGATTTTGACATTAAGAGAAGTAAAGGACTTGGTGAAAATCAGCCTGAAATGATGAGTTTGACAACAATGTACCCTGCTACAAGAAGACTTATTCGTGTCACCCCGGAAAATGTTGAAAAAACTGCACAGGTTTTTGATATATTATTGGGAGATGATATAACAGGAAGAAAAGAGCATATTGCAAGAAACGGAAGCTTGTATATGGAAATGCTCGATTTGAGTTAATTTAGAGAGGTAGTTTTAATATGGCTAAAAAGAAGAAGGAAGCAGAGGTAATCATATCAGCTCCTATAACTGAACAACCGATTTGCCAAACGCTTGAAACAAACTATATGCCTTATGCAATGAGTGTTATAATATCTCGTGCCATACCTGAAATTGATGGACTAAAACCGGCACATAGAAAACTGTTATATACCATGTATAAAATGGGATTGTTGGGTGGAAAACTCACAAAATCTGCCAATGTAGTCGGACAGACAATGAAATTAAATCCCCACGGCGATGCAGCAATCTATGAAACAATGGTGAGATTGACAAGAGGTAATGAAGCCCTTTTGCACCCATTGGTTGAATCTCAGGGAAACTTTGGTAAGCAGTATTCGAGGGATATGGCATATGCTGCTGCAAGATACACAGAGGTACGATTAGAACCCATATGTAATGAGTTTTTCTCTGATATTAATAAAAATACAGTTCAGTTTGTGGATAACTATGACGGAGAATTAAAGGAGCCTGTTTTGTTGCCGGTTGCATTTCCTAATATTCTTGTTAATCCAAATCAGGGAATAGCTGTCGGAATGGCGAGCAATATCTGTTCATTTAACTTAAAAGAGGTATGTGATGCAACTATTGCCATTATGAAGAACAAGGATGCAGATATAATGGACATAATGCCTGCACCTGATTTCTCAATGGGAGCACAACTTCTTTATTCAAGAGAGCAAATGGCAGAAATATATAAAACAGGAAGAGGAAGCTTTAAATTAAGAGCAGTTTATAATTATGATGCTAAAAATAATTGTATTGACATAATCCAAATTCCATACTCAACTACAAGTGAAGCAATTATTGGAAAAATAATGGAATTAATTAAGGCAAATAAGCTTAAGGAAATTTCAGACGCTCGTGATGAAACAGGTCTTAACGGATTTAAAATAACAATTGATTTAAAAAGAGGAACAGACCCTGATGCATTAATGTTAAAGCTATTCAGATTAACTCCTCTTGAAGATAGTTACAGTTGTAATTTCAATGTCTTAATTAAGAATTCTCCTCGTGTTTTAGGAGTTAATGAAATCTTAACTGAATGGATAAATTTCAGAATGGATTGCATTAAGAATGGTCTTAAATACGATATTGATAAAAAGAGCGAAAAATTACACCTTTTAACAGGTCTTAAGAAGATATTGTTAGATATTGATAAGGCAATTTCAATTATAAGACACACTGAAAAAGAGGAAGATGTTATTCCTAACATTATGTTAAGCTTTGGTCTTGATAAAGTTCAGGCAGAATATGTTGCAGAGATAAAGCTTAGAAATCTTAATAAGGAATATATCTTAAACAGAACTGCAGAAATTGAAAAACTAATTGAGGAAATTGATAATTTAACAGATATTTTAGGAAGCGATTCAAAGGTCAAAAAATTGATTGAAAAGCAATTAATTGCTATTAAAAATAAATATGGAAAAGACAGATTGACAACTCTTGTAAGTGATGAAGAAATTGAAGTATATGACGAAAATAAATACATCGAGGACTATCCTCTGACAATCTTTACAACTCGTGAGGGTTATATTAAAAAGGTTAGCGCCACATCATTGAGATTTACAACAAATGACCACAAATTAAAAGAAGATGATGAGGTAATACAGCAAATTGAAACAACCAATATAAGTGAATTATTATTCTTCTCTGATAAGAGTACGGTTTATAAGATGAAAACTCACGAATTGAATGATACAAAGGTATCGGCAATAGGTGAATATCTTCCAAGTATTTTGGGACTTGAGACAGGAGAAAAGATTATATATACCGTTGTCACAAAGGATTTTTCAGGAAATATGTTGTTTGGATTTGAAAATGGTAAGATGGCGAAAGTACCTTTATCAGCATATGAAACAAAATCAAACAGAAAGAAGCTCATTTCTGCATATTCGGATAAGGCAAAGGTCTGTGACATTAAGTGGCTTGATTGCGACAAAAACATTGTGACTATTGCAGATAACAACAAGGCAGTATGTGTTGATACCGAAAAAATACCATTAAAAACAACAAAATCATCTCAGGGTGTTCAGGTTATGAAACTGACAAGAAAAGGTGCGAAGATGATTAAGGTAGTTTTAGCAGAAGAGAGCAATATAGAGAATTTAAAGAAATACACAACAAAAAATATTCCTGCAGCAGGAAGCTTTTTAACAAAGGATGAAGTAAGCTCAAAACAAGTATCGTTGTTTGAATAATCGGAGGTTTGTTATGGAAAATAAGGTAAATATTCTTGGTGTAAA
>JAFXBO010000090.1 GCA_017521775.1 Clostridia bacterium
CCCATTTGGTTTTTGTAGGTTTCTTCACACCCATCTTCCCAAGGAAAAAGCCCTTGACTATCAGGGAAAACCACACGATAGACTTCCTTATCACCATGCAGGGGCATAGTTTTGAAAAAGAAAACAGGTAGATTGAAAAGTCCCTCTACCATCTGACCATCTTCAACTTTTAAACCATCCCGAATAGCAGCACCAATGTTATTACAGAACATAGCGCCCTCGTGGGGATAGAGGGGCAGAACAATTTCAATTTCCAAGGAGCCAAACTGCTCCAGCCCGTGAGTATGGTAAGACATTGGCTCATCAATAATGTGGTGAATATCCCATTCAATTTTCATATTGCTCACTCCTTCAATGAGGGTCCAAAGGTAGGTAGGTCCACCACACCTTATGCCCCTTTATTGGTTTATGGGTATTGTGGTAGAGGTAGTGAGTAGGCTTCTCTGTTTTCTCCCAATACCTCTTGCCCACAAACTTTGCCACTACCTGACCTACACCCTCAATGTAGGTTAATACCAACACATCCACAGGAGGATAGGTGGTGGGTCTTCTCAAATCAATACGAGTCCATTTTCCCCAATCAAAATACATAGCATTACCTCGACAACTGCTTCATCAGCACACCCTTGGTTGTGTGAATGATGTATTTGTGAGATACAAAAAATGCAACTTCTATGGAGTTATAGACTTTCAATGCTTCTTCTTCATTAGCACACCAACGAAATTCGTGGTAATCCATAGAACAGGTAAAAGAGTAGACCCAAAAACCCTCGTTGACTTCTTGCTGCAACTGGTTCAAAGCATTTGAGGTATCGTGGTTTTCTACTATCTTTACAAGGGTAGGACTAACCTCTGCAAAACCCTGTTCCAGAGCAGAAGTTTTGAGAGTATTGAAAAACTCATCAGAGAGAACAAAGTCTCTTTTCTCTGGTACTGCATCTATAAGAAGTTCCTTTTGTTTTGCTCTGATTACAAGGTCAAATACATCTATTGCTCGCATAAGGAACACACCTCTTTTGTATAAGAACAGCACCAGTTCAAATCTCCAAAGAAATGGTCACAAACCATTTCCATCAAATCTCTATCAGTCATTTTCTTGCACCTTCCTCAAAGGAAAAACATAGCAATCACCAAAACCCAGGTTCTTACAAAGTTCTACGAGTTTTAGGACTTCATAGCCATTCTTTGCCCAATAGACCTGCATAAGACTCTTAGGGGCATTCCAAATATCAAAACTGCAATCCTTATGCTTAAATCTGAAACGAACAGCAAGGATGACATATTTGATTTCCCCAACCTCTCTATCTTCAAGAGGCTCTGCTCTTCTGGTGGACTGTGTTCTCAGAAAACTACCATAGTCCCCACAACCAAACAGCAGGAAATCATAGAGTTTCTCTTCCTTTGACTCCATATAGTCATTCAAAAGATGCAAAATTTCATATAAAGTCATTTCAACCATCCTCCTCACCAGAGGTTAGTTCCACTGTGTAGCAGATAGGATAAC
>JAFXBO010000091.1 GCA_017521775.1 Clostridia bacterium
GATATTATTGCCACCTTCAGGCAAAAGCTTTCCGAAATTGGTATTCAGGCACAGCTTATGGGGCGTGCCAAGCATTTTTACAGCATTTTCAGAAAAATGTTTGCACAAAACAAAAGCATTGACGAAATATATGATTTGTTTGCAGTCAGAATTATTGTTGATTCTATAGCCGATTGTTATGCAGTTTTGGGAATGGTGCACGAAATGTATACCCCTATTCCAATGCGATTTAAAGACTACATCGCAATGCCAAAACCAAATATGTATCAATCCCTGCACACAACTGTTGTCGGACCAAAGGGAACTCCGTTTGAAATTCAGATTAGAACATGGGAAATGCATAAGGTCGCAGAAGAGGGTATCGCAGCGCACTGGAAATATAAAGAGGGTATATCAGGAGAAAGCGACCTTGACTCAAAGCTTGAATGGATGCGTCAGTTACTCGATAACCAACAGGAAATTTTAGATGCTGACGAATTCTTAAATGGTATCAAGCTTGATTTATTTAACGAAGAAGTTTTTGCCCTGACACCTAACGGCAAGGTTATCTCTTTGAGAAACGGAAGCACAGTTATTGACTTTGCTTTTGCAATTCACACCGAGGTCGGCTGCAAGATGTGTGGTGCAAAGGTAAACGGAAAAATTGTTACTCACGATTATAAGCTTAAAAATGGAGATATTGTTGAAATTCTTACAAGTCCATCGGTAAAAGGCCCAAGCAGAGACTGGCTCAAAATTGTTAAAACCTCTCAGGCAAAGACAAAGATTAACCAATGGCTAAAACGAGAATGCAGAGACGAAAATATTGTTCACGGCAAGGAATTTATAGAAAAAGAATGCCGAAGATTAAATGTTTCTCCATCATCTTTGTTGGTTGAGGAATGGTTGACTCCATTATACAGAAAATATAACTTTAATTCCATAGACGATTTGTATGCAAGTGTCGGATATGGTGGTCTTTCAGCTCAAAAAGTCGTTTTAAGACTGAATGAAGAATATTTAAAGACCAAAAAGGAAACTGAAAAAACAGAAGTCATCGAACAACCAATCAAACCAACCAAGTCCCATTCAAGCAGTAATGGTGTCACAGTTATCGGCATTGAAAACTGTCTTGTGCGACTTTCAGGCTGTTGTAATCCTGTTCCCGGTGATGAAATTGTCGGCTTTGTCACAAAAGGCAGAGGTGTTTCTGTCCATCGTGCAGACTGCTCAAATATGAAACCATCTTCTCTTTCTCCAGAGGATAAAAACAGATTTATCCCTGTTAAATGGTCTGAATCATACAAAAAATCTTCATACGTTGCAACTCTTACAGTTGAATCTGAGGACCGTCCGGGAATGATGATGGCTGTTACAGCTGTTTTGACAGAACTAAAAATTAACTGCGTTTCAATGGATGCAAGAGTTACAAAAGCTAAAACAGGTATTATGAACATTGGTCTTGAAATCTCCGATGCGTCGGATATGAAGAGAATTATAACAAAACTCAAGCAAGTACCAGGCGTTATGAATGTTTCAAGAACTCACGGATAAAAGGAGAATATTTATGCAAACA
Organism: Clostridia bacterium; assembly: GCA_017521775.1. Classification (GTDB taxonomy): domain Bacteria; phylum Bacillota; class Clostridia; order UBA1381; family UBA1381; genus RGIG1988. The sequence continues at coordinate 1,556 of JAFXBO010000091.1, forward strand.
GAAGAAATAAAAATCTCAACTGAATACATCAAACTCGATCAGCTCTTAAAATTTTCAGGTGTTGCTGAAAATGGAGCTGATGCAAAGGATATGATTTTAGCAGAAATTGTTGATGTGAACGGAGAGGTTTGCACAATGCGAGGAAAGAAAATTCGCCCAAATGATGAGGTAATCATCCATTTTGAAGACGAAATATTAAAAATAGAGGTTAAATAAATGTATATTAAGTCCCTCACGGTTGAGAATTTTCGTAATTATGATTATGAAAAAATCGAATTTCTGCCAACAACAAATGTGTTTTACGGTAACAATGCTCAAGGAAAAACTAATCTCTTGGAAGCAGTTTACCTTTTTTCGCATGGCAGAAGCCACAGGGCACATTCTGATTCAGAACTCATAAAATTTGGCAAAGAGTTCTATTCTCTTTCTCTGACTTTTGCAGATTCTTTAAGAGAATATAAAACTGATATACGCTTTACAAACGATAAAAAAAAGCAGATAAAAATTAATAATGTGCCTATCACTAAGCTTTCAATGCTTATGAACTATTTAAATGTGGTTATCTTCTCCCCTGAGGACCTTGATTTAGTCAAAGGCTCTCCTGCAAGACGAAGAAATTTTTGTGACGAAGCACTAAGCCAGATGTATCCAAAGTATTTGAGTGCCTTGATAAATTATCACAAAGCTCTTGTTCAAAAAAACAGCCTATTAAAAAAAATACGCTTATCAGGGAACTCAAACGATGCTATGCTTTCCTGTTGGAATGAGCAACTGGCTTCATATGGCATAATAATATATAACGAACGAATGGCGTTTTTGAAAAAAATTGAGGAGTTAGCTAAAACTGTCCACAAGGATATAACAGGTGAGGCTCTGTCACTGGAATATGTAAGTGGAATAAAACTAAAAGAGCCGACTCCTGATGAATTCTTAACTGTTTTAGAAAAAAATCAGAAAAGAGAAATCGAACAAGGTGCATCACTAATCGGAATTCAAAGAGACGATTTTAAGATTATGATAAATTCAAATGAGGCAAAAATTTTTGGCTCACAGGGTCAGCAAAGAACCTGCGTTTTATCGTTAAAAATTGCTGAAACTGAATATATAAAGACGATAAAGGACGAATATCCTGTTTTGTTATTGGACGATATTATGAGCGAATTGGATATTAACAGACGAAAATACTTATGGGAATGTATAACAGACAAGCAGGTTATTATGACCTGCACCGATACCGACATTCTTCAAAGTACCGATAACACGAGACTTTTTAATATTTCGGAAGGAAAGATAATAAGATGATACCCGTTACCAAAAACAAAGAATATGAATTTACAATTGAATCTGTTACCTCCGAGGGTATGGGTGTCAGCCATATCGATGGTTTTTGTGTGTTTATTCCCAACACAGTTGATGGTGATGTAGTTTTGGCAAAAATTTTGAAGGTTAAAACAGGCTATGCCTATGCAAGGCTTTCAAAAATTATAACACCGTCAGAATATAGAGTAAAAGCTCCCTGCCCTGCTTCTTCAAAATGTGGTGGGTGTCAGCTTATGCACATTGATTACAAAAAACAATTAGAAGTCAAAAAGGACATAATTGAAAATGCTCTAAAGAGAATAGGCAAAATTGATGTTGGCGTATCAGAAATGATAGGTGCAGATAAACCTTACAGATACAGAAATAAAATGATTTTCCCTATCGGAATTGATAAAAACGGCAAGAAAATATGTGGATTTTATCGTGAGCGAAGTCATGATATTATTCCTCTTGATGATTGCCTTTTGGGAGACGAAATAATCTCAAAAATCATTAAAGCAGTTATGAGTTTTATCGAAAAATATAAAATAACTGTCTATAATGAAGAGCAACACAAAGGCATTGTGAGAAGACTTTTCATAAGATATGGCTTTAACACAGACGAAATGATGGTTGTTTTGTCAATTAATGCAAAAACTCTTCCTCACTTTGATGAGTTTGCAAAAAACATTTCATCGGTTTCTCCGAAAATTAAAAGTGTTATTCTGAATTTTAATACCAAAAAAACTAACGCCGTCTTGGGAGATACCAATGCTGTCATTTTCGGCAGCAAAACAATTTCGGATACTCTTTGTGGTATGAAATATGAAATTTCTCCCCACAGCTTTTTCCAGATAAACCCATACCAGACTGAAAAGCTATATAATAAAGCGCTTGAGCTTGCAGAAATTAGCGAAAACGACAAGGTTATGGACCTTTACTGTGGGATTGGAACAATATCTCTTTGTGCTGCAAAAAAGGCAAAAAGCGTTATCGGAGTTGAAATTGTTGAGCAGGCGATATTGGATGCAAGAAAAAATGCAGAACAAAACGGAATTAAAAATGCTACATTCTATGCAGAGGATGCATCCGTTTTAGTCCCTAAATTAATTGAAGACGGAGAAAAACCTGATATTGTGATACTGGACCCTCCAAGAAAGGGTAGCGACGAAAAAACACTCTTGGCAATCGTTAAGGCAAAGCCTGAAAAAATTGTCTATATCTCCTGTAACCCTGCAACTCTCGCAAGAGATTTAAGGTTTTTGGAGGATAACGGATACAAAACAAAGTACGTTTGTGGTGTGGATATGTTTTCACAGACAACTCATATAGAAAGTATCGCAAAACTGACGCTTTCACAATAAAAGTAGGATGAGAATATGAAACTAAAAAAATTATCAGGCAATCAATTAAAAATTCTTGCAGCTCTTTTTATGACGATTGACCATATCGGAGTTATGATATTTACACAATCCGAAATCTTAAGAATAATAGGCAGACTTTCTATGCCCATATTTGCATATATGATTAGCGAAGGTGCTCATTATACAAAAAACAGAAAAAAATATTTATCTGTGCTGATAGTTATGTCTGCAATTATCCAGATAACCTACTATCTTGTCGAAAGGTCCTTGGACCAATGTATTTTGGTCACTTTTTCACTTTCAATTATGCTAATTTACATTATAGACAGAAAAAATATTATTCTATCATTACTTGCTTTAACTGCTTGCTTTTATTTAACACAAGTAGTAAATATTGACTATGGTTTTTTTGGTATAGTGTTGCCTTTATTAATATATTTGGGAGAAAACAAAACTCAAAAGCTAATACTGATGACATCAGGTCTTGTTTTAGTATCACTCACAAATTCACCAATACAATGGTACTCTTTGTTATCTGTACCTTTAGTTGCACTCTATAACGGAAAAAGAGGAAAACTCAGAATGAAAAACTTTTTTTATATCTACTATCCTCTCCATCTGCTTATTATTTACTTTATAAGTATTTTATAATAAAAACAAAAGACCGTCATATGACGGTCTTATTTGTTTGTAATTGCTTTTTTAGTTCAATGCAAATGAGTGATGTATAAATTATTTTATACGGAGGCGTATTCGGTCTGCGACCATTGCGATAAATTCGGAATTTGTGGGCTTTCCTTTACCGGTATCAATGGTATAACCAAAGATTTCGTCCATTGTCTGAGGCTTACCTCTTGTCCAGGCAACCTCGATTGAATGTCTTATGGCACGCTCAACTCTCGATGAGGTTGTACCATATTTCTTTGCGATGGCAGGGTATAACTGTTTTGTTATGTAATTTAACAATTCCATATTTTCCACAACCATCATAATTGCTGACCTTATATATTGATAACCCTTTATATGAGCAGGAACTCCCAACTCGTGTATAAATTCGGTGACCAATGTTTCAAGGTCCATTTCATCAGGTCTTTTGGTTATTGGTGCGCTCACTCTTTGAGTCTCGTTAACCCTTGCAGGTGCAGTTACTCTTTGACAAAAGCTTCTTATTATGTCAGCCACTGCTTCATTGCTCTGTGGCTTTAACATAAAGTATTTTGCTCCAAGATTTGTTACCGAGTCCATAATCCAGGCACTGTTGGAAACAGATACAGCTATCACGGTCGGTAATTTGGAAAGTCGCATCTCCTGCATCTTCTTTAAAACACTTAATCCGTCGCGTTTTGGCATAATTGTATCTAAAACCAAAACATCAGGGTTGGTTTCTAAAAGCATTCCAAGAGCTTCCTCCCCATCATACGCACAGCCCACAACCTCAAATTCCTGTTGTGTTTTCAAATAATCCGAAAGACCATCTGCAAACACCTTGTTGTCGTCTGCAATTAGTACAGAAATTTTTCCATTCATTAATGAATCTCCCCTCATTTCATTGAATTAAGAAGGTATCCATTTGCTGTTGGCCATATTCAATTTTAAAAGAACATGAAAAAGTATCAAAACAAACAGATACTCTTTTCTTATCCATATTCTAACATATTCTGCAAAATATGGCAATAGATTAATACACAAAATTTGAAAATTCTAAAAAAATCGTTCGACAAAATTCGATAAGATGTTTGAATTCATATATTTGCAATTCTTTATTCTCTTATTTACATAAAAGTGCCCGCCGCATCGGACGGGCATTTATTTATTTAATTTGCTAACATATTTTCAATAAATATCCCATAACCTCTTGTGGGGTCATTTACAAATACATGTGTCACTGCTCCAATAAGCATATTATTCTGAATAATCGGCGAACCACTCATTCCTTGAACAATCCCACCTGTTTTTGATAACAGCTCCTCATCTGTGATTTTTAAAACTATGCCTTTATTGTTTATCTCTGGTGATTTCGATACGCTTAATATTTCAACATTATAGCTTTTGACTCCATCTCCGTCAACATCGCACAAGATCTGTGCCGGACCCTGTTTGACCTGATATCTTGTTGCAGTCTCTATTAATTTTTTATTATCACACACAAAATCATTATTTAATTTTCCATATACTCCAAACTCATTATTCTTTATGATTTTTCCTAAATTATAATTTTTAAATTGTCCTGAAAGTTCTCCAGGAACACCATTTTTACCTTTTTTAACCGAGAGAATATCACAACCAACCAAATCTCCGTCTTCAACTGTTAACACTGCTCCTGTATCAGAATCGCATATTGCGTGACCAAGGGCTGCAAAGGAATAGCTATTTGGATTATAAAAGGTCATAGTCCCAATCCCTGCTGTACTGTCACGAACCCATATACCAATTCTATAATATCCGTCATTCGATAAAACAGGAGTTATTTTTGTTTCAAAAATTTCCTCATCTCTCGCAACTTTTAAATGAATTGGTTTTTTTACCTGATTTATATAGTCCGAGAGGTCTTCATTTGTTCCAAGTTCAAACCCATCAACAGATAAAATTCTGTCTGTCTCTCTTATTCCCACATCTTTTGCAGGTGTAAACCTGTTTGTGTCTTTATCTACAACCTCAGAAACATAAACAACCAAGAGTCCGTCGGTGAACATTTTCACTCCCACAGCTTCTCCGGATGGGATTACATATCTCTTCTCAAAAGCATTCACTTCCTGACCGACAGGCAATACATCTTTAGATTGAACATTAAAATTTAGTATAAAACCAAAAAAAACAGCAAAAAATAAAATTAAACCAAAACTTATTTTTTTATTTTTCAAAAAATCACCTCACTTTCAATATTAATTTCTCCGTATTTACATTCTTTAATACGACAAACATTAAGTTAAATATGTGAGGATTTTAATTTTTTTTTAAATTTTTCAAATAAAAAGAGGATATCAAAATTTGATATCCTCTGGAACTTTTATTACAAAACACTCTGCAAAAACTGCTTTGTTTTTGGACTTTGAGGGTTTTTGAATATCTCGTCAGGAGTTCCTTCCTCCTCGATTTGTCCGTCATACATAAATATAACTCTGTCTGCAACCTCTCTTGCAAATCCCATTTCGTGAGTTACGACCACCATTGTCATACCCTCTTTTGCAAGCTTTTTCATAACATCCAATACCTCTCCGACCATTTCTGGGTCAAGCGCAGATGTAGGCTCATCAAAAAGCATAACCTCAGGGTTCATACAAAGAGCCCTGACAATCGCAACTCTCTGCTTTTGTCCACCTGATAATTGTGACGGATATGCATTTTTTCTGTCGGCAAGATTAACTCTTTCCAACAAGTCCATAGCATTTTTTTCTGCATCTTCCTTTGACATCTTCAAAAGCTTCATAGGAGCAATTGTCATATTTTTTAGTACTGTCATATGAGGGAAAAGATTAAAATGCTGGAACACCATACCCATTTTCTGACGGTGGATATTGATATCTACCTTTGGGTCTGTTATATCTGTTCCATTGAACATAACCTTACCGCTTGTTGCAGTTTCCAAAAGGTTTAAGGAGCGAAGAAAGGTTGATTTTCCCGAGCCTGAGGGTCCGATTATAACAACCACTTCACCTTTTTTAATTTGGGCAGTAACATTTTCAAGGGCGTGGATTTTATCAGAGTAGAATTTACAGAGATTTTTCGTTTCAATAATTACATTATCGTTCATTTTTTCTCAATCTCCTTTCTACCTTACCAACCACATAAGTCAAAAACATAACAATTACAAGATATATTATTGCAACTGCAAACAAAGGCATATATGCTGAGAATGTTCTTCCTCTTATGATATCTCCACCCTTTGTTAAGTCCATTATTCCAACATAACCTGCTATTGATGTTTCCTTGATAAGAGCAATAAACTCATTCAAAAGTGTAGGCAAAACTGTTTTAAAAACCTGCGGGATTATGACATAAGCCATTGTTTGTATGTAATTAAAACCAAGGGAACGGCTTGCTTCAAACTGTCCCTGATCAATTGACATAATTCCGCCTCTTAGGATTTCAGCAACATATGCACCTGAATTGATACCAAATGCAATTGCCGCGACCATAATTCCGTTGTTTGACGAAACAAAAATTATGAAATATGCAATCATAAGCTGAACAACAACAGGTGTTCCTCTTATAACAGTTAAATAAACTTTGCATAAAGCATTAACTGTCCAGAAGAAAATATATGCAACAATGTTTTTCTTTTTAACATCTTCTGCAGTCTTGTCAAAGGTTGAGCGAATCATTGAAACAATAATACCAATAACAATACCGATTAAAAGAGCAAAAATGGTAATTATCAAAGTATTTTTAAGTCCATTGGTCAGATATTTCCAACGCGAATCCTCGACAAAATTCAAAATGAACTGTTTTTTAAAATCCAAAAAATCATCTCCCTGTAGGCAAAAATAAAACGGCAGTGATTTCGCTGCCGTTTTAATTCTTTTAATTATTATTCAGCACTGATATATTTATCAATAATTGTTTGAACTGTGCCGTCTGCAATAAGTTCTTCCAAAGCAGCGTTAACTTTTTCCAAAAGCTCTGTGTTTTCCTTAGCTACGCAGATTGCATAATCTTCAACTGCATAGTCTGTGTCAAGAATTGCAAGACCTTCGTTAGCTGCAACGAATGATTTTGCAGGTTGGTTATCAATGATAACGCAATCAACCTTACCTGCTACCAATGCAGCAACAGCGTCTGTACCCTTGTTATAAGGAGAAACCATATCATCGCCAAATTCGTCAGCTGCATAGATATGACCTGTTGTATCCTGTTGAACACCAATCTTCTTGCCTGCAAGGTCATCTAATGACTTAATAGCAGAACCTTCAGGAACGATGATTGACTGGATACCTGTTGCATAAGAAGCTGTGAAGTTAACACTTTCTTTTCTTTCGTCTGTAACAGTTAAGCCTGCCATACCCATATCATATTTGCCTGATTGAACACCTGCGATGATTGAACCGAACTCTGTATCAACGATTTCAAGCTCCATACCGATTTTTTCAGCAATCTTTGCAGCGATTTCAGCGTCAATACCAACGATTGTTTCATTTTCATAGAATTCATAAGGTGGGAAAGTTGCATTTGTTGCCATTGTTAGCTTGTCATCAGCTTTTTCTCCACAAGCAGCCATTGATAATGCCATTGACATAGCTGCGATTAAACATAAAACTTTTTTCATAGTATTTACCTCCAAAAATATAAAAGTTATTATGCTACCATTTTAAACCTTTTTTATTGGTTTGTCAACTGTTTTTTTATAATTATGCGAATATGTTTATAAATATAAATAAAATTCTATTGAAATTGCCATAAAAAAGTGATACAATATAGAAAATTATTAATATTTTATGGTGATTTATGAAAAAACGGGATTTTTTACTGATTATTAGTATTATACTTATATCGGCAGTTCTTTTTTTCGTGCGTGAAAGTTTTATAGAGACCGGAGAAACTGTGCTTATTTATGTTGATAATAAGCTTTATAAAACCGTTTCCCTGTCCGAATCTTGCGAAATTGATGTGGGTACTAATACAATTGTTATTGAAAACGGGTATGCATATATGAAAAATGCAACCTGTCCTGATAAAATCTGCGTCAATACAGGCAAAATCAATGACAATTCAAGAGATATTATCTGTCTTCCGAATAAGGTTATGGTAAAGATAACAAAAAAAAGTACACTCGATGCCGTATCAGGCTAATCGAGTGCAATATTAAAATATGAATTTTTGAATTTTTCAGGGTAAATCATTGAAAAAAGTCTTTTTCCTACGGGTTTTTTATCCCCCAGACATTCAATAATCCTGTCTTTTGAAAGCATTGAAATTTCTGTGCTTTCTTTATTTTTATAAAATTTTGCATCGTATAAAGATGAAATTTTTATAAGCTGTTCTTCGTTCCATTTTATATAATTTGTGCCATTAAAATATTTATCTCTTAATTCTATATATTCCTTTACAGAAATCTCTTCATCATTATCTGTTTTTTTACATTCGGCAATATATGAATTATCAAAAAAGCCAAGCTTTCGGTAATACTCAAAAAGTCCCTTATCTGCTGGTACAAGAATACAAAAATCTTCGCTGTTCACCTTAGCAAAGTCTATCAATTCTTTTCCTATTCCCTGTCCTCTTTTTTCTTTAGAAACTGCAACTGCATAAATATATCTGCCGTTTTTGTTATTTAAAGAAACAGGTAACAGCGACATAATTCCATCAATCCGACCGTCATTTTCCGACACAACCGAGTATTCCCCAAAAAGTGAGAGAAATTTTTCAATATATTCAAAGCTATCGCCAAAGGCACTGTTCCAGATTTTTATAATACCGCTATAATCAGAAACGCTTGCAAATCTAATCATTTTTTTATCCTCTTTTAAACATTTTCTATCTGCCAATCAATTTCTGCACTTCCCATTTGTTTTAACAGCTCGTTTGTTTTTTTGAAGTGTCCACAACCGAAAAATCCTCTTGATGCTGAAAGTGGGCTTGGGTGAGCTGCCGATAAAACAAAATGATTTGGGTTTTTAATTAACTGCGCCTTTTCCCTTGCGTTATTTCCCCAAAGCAGGAAAATTACAGGCTCATTTCTTTCATTAAGCTTTTCTATCACTGTATTGGTAAAAATCTCCCAGCCCTTGCCTCTATGAGAATTTGCCAAACCATCGCGAACTGTCAGGGCAGAATTTAATAATAACACTCCCTGATGCGCCCATTTTTCAAGATACCCGTTATTGGGAATATAAAATCCCAATTCATTTTTGAGTTCTTTATACATATTTAAAAGCGATGGTGGAATTTTTACCCCTGTTTTAACAGAAAAAGCAAGTCCGTGTGCCTGACCCGGCTCGTGATATGGGTCCTGACCCAAAATGACTGCCTTTGTATCCTTATAGGATGTCCATTTTAATGCATTGAAAATATCATACATATCGGGATGGATTGTATGATTTTTGTATTCAGATTTTAAAAATTCTCTTAATTTTAAATAGTAATCTTTTTTGAATTCGTCTTTTAAGATTTCATCCCAGTCGTTTCCAAATAATACCATATTTTTCTCCTTTTTGGTAAACCACTTTTTAAAAACAGGGAATTTGCTTTTTGCAAATTCCCCGTTATTTTTATATCTCTTCTACCTCGCATCCATCAACAGTTATGTTAATGTCCTTATACATCGGCATACCTGTTCCGGCAGGAATAAGCTTACCAATAATAACATTTTCTTTTAGTCCCAATAATGGGTCAACTTTACCCTTGATAGCTGCTTCTGTCAATACCTTTGTTGTTTCCTGGAATGACGCTGCAGACAGGAATGAATCTGTTGCAAGAGAAGCCTTTGTGATACCCAATAATACAGGGGTATAGGTAGCGTGTTCTCCACCACCGTTTTCATCAACCTTCTTATTAGCATCAGTAAGCTCGAAAATATCTATCATTGAGCCGATTAACAAATCTGTAGCTCCTGCAGTTTCGACTCTTACCTTTCTAAGCATTTGTCTTGTGATAATTTCAACGTGCTTATCGTTAATATCAACACCCTGCATACGATAGGTCTTCTGAACTTCACAGGTAATATAGCTTTGAACTGCCTGAGGACCATTAATTCTCAAGATATCGTTAGGATAAATTGAACCGTGAGTTAATGGTTGGCCCTTCTTAACCTCTTCACCGTCAGCAACCTTGATTGTTGAATCGTAAGGGATAACATAAGTTCTTGTATCACCGATTTCATCGTTTGTTACAATAACTTCACGCTTACGGGTATTTTCAGTATTTAGAGTAACCTTACCTTCGATTTCGGAAATGATTGCAAGACCCTTTGGTCTTCTTGCTTCAAACAATTCCTCCACACGAGGAAGACCCTGTGTAACGTCGGCACCACCAGCGACACCACCGGCGTGGAAAGTTCTCATTGTCAGCTGTGTACCAGGTTCACCGATAGACTGAGCTGCAATAATACCAACTGCTTCACCGATATTGACAATTCCACCTGTTGCAAGGTTAGCACCGTAACACTTAGCACAAACACCAACTCTTGACTTACAAGTGAGTACGCTTCTGATATGAACTTCTGTAGCTCCACTTGCGATAATCTTGTCTGCACAAGCCTCATCAATCAATGAGCTTCCATCTGCTCTTGCAACTACCTCTCCGTTTTCATCTACAACATCACTCATAAGAATTCTGCCGATAATTCTGTCACGAAGTGGCTCGATAATTTCCTTACCATTTTCAGTTATAGCTGAAACCCAGTGTCCCTCTGTGTCACCACAGTCGTTCTCACGAACGATAACATCCTGAGCAACGTCAACAAGACGACGAGTAAGATAACCTGAGTCGGCTGTTCTTAGCGCTGTATCTGTAAGACCTTTTCTTGCACCGTGAGATGAAATGAAGTATTCAAGTACATTCAAACCTTCACGGAAGTTAGCTCTGATTGGAATTTCAACTGCTCTACCCTGAGTATCTGCCATAAGACCACGCATACCTGCAAGCTGTCTTATCTGGTTAACGCTACCACGGGCACCTGAATCAGCCATCATAAAGATTGGATTGAACTGGTCCATATGCGCCATCATATCTTCAGTAACCTTATCTGTTGTTGCACCCCAGATTTTGATTACTTCATTATATCTTTCTTCGTCTGTCAACAAACCTCTTCTGAACTTTTTAACAACACCGTCAATCTGCTTCTGAGCTTCTTCTAAAAGTGCATATTTATTTTCAGAAATCTCGATATCTGAAACTGATACAGTGATTGCACCCTTTGTTGAGTACTTATATCCTGTTTCCTTGATTAAGTCAAGCATTTCTGCTGCTTTACTTGTGCCATGGACATGAATACATCTGTCAATTATCTTACCAAGCTGTTTCTTCTTAACAACCTCGTTTATTTCAAGGTCACAAACAGTTTCAGGATTTTTTCTGTCAACAAATCCGAGATTTTGAGGAATGTTTTCATTAAAGATAATTCTTCCGACAGTTGCATCAACTATCTTTTCATAATGATTTCCTCTTATATCCTTTGTTACAACAACCTTAATCGGTGTATGAAGACCAAGCATATTGTTTGCATATGCAAGCAAGGCTTCATCAGGACAGGTGTAGGTGTGAGGTCTCCACTCATCAGGATTGGTGTCACCATAATTTTTTCCACCCATTTCATCGTCCTTAACGATTGTAAGATAGTAGCTTCCCAAAATCATATCCTGTGTAGGAACTGTTACAGGAGCACCGTCTTGTGGTTTTAACAGGTTGTTTGCAGAAAGCATCAAAAATCTTGCTTCTGCCTGAGCCTCAGGTGACAAAGGTACATGGACAGCCATCTGGTCACCGTCGAAGTCGGCATTATACGCTGTACATACCAATGGGTGAAGCTTTAGAGCTCTTCCCTCAACAAGCTTTGGCTCGAACGCTTGGATACCAAGTCTGTGAAGTGTAGGCGCACGGTTTAGAAGTACTGGATGTTCCTTTATAACATCCTCCAAAACTCCCCAAACCTCAGGCTTAACTCTTTCGACCATTCTCTTTGCACTCTTAATATTTGGTGCAAGATTTCTTGCAACCAATTCTTTCATTACGAATGGCTTAAACAACTCGATTGCCATTTCCTTTGGCAAACCACACTGATAAATCTTCATTTCAGGGCCAACAACGATAACTGAACGGCCTGAATAGTCAACACGCTTTCCTAATAAGTTCTGACGGAAACGTCCCTGCTTACCCTTTAACAAGTCTGAAAGTGATTTCAATGCTCTGTTTCCAGGACCTGTTACAGTTCTTCCGCGACGGCCGTTATTGATAAGTGCGTCAACTGCCTCCTGAAGCATTCTCTTTTCGTTTCTGATAATCAAATCAGGCGCACCAAGCTCCAAGAGTCTCTTTAATCTGTTATTTCTGTTGATAACTCTTCTATAAAGGTCATTTAAGTCTGATGTTGCAAATCTTCCACCATCCAACTGTACCATAGGTCTTAAATCAGGCGGGATTACAGGAACAACCTCCAAAATCATCCATTCAGGACGGTTGCCTGAAAGTCTGAATGCCTCAACAACCTCAAGTCTTTTAACAATTCTTGTTTTCTTCTGACCTTGTGCTCCGTCCAATTCTTCCTTTAATTCCTTTGAAAGAGCCTCAAGGTCGATTTTCTTTAATAGCTCAAGAATTGCCTCTGCACCCATACCTGCAGAGAATTTGTTTCCATACTTTTCGTATGCTTCACGATATTCTTTTTCGTTTAATATCTGATTATCCAAAAGGTTTGATGAACCCTTATCGGTTACGATATAGGTAGCAAAATACAATACCTTTTCCAAAAGTCTTGGTGATATATCAAGGATTAAACCAAGCGCTGACGGAACACCCTTAAAGTACCAGATGTGAGATACCGGTGTTGCAAGCTCGATGTGTCCCATTCGCTCACGTCTTACCTTTGATTTTGTTATTTCAACGCCACAGCGTTCACACACAATACCCTTGTGTCTGATTTTCTTATATTTTCCGCAGTGACATTCCCAGTCCTTTGTTGGTCC
>JAFXBO010000092.1 GCA_017521775.1 Clostridia bacterium
GTGAAGGTCCTCCATACTCTTTACATCATAGCCATACTTTTTGTAGTAATGGGAGATAGCAGTAATAGGGTCTCCTTTAATCTTTCCCTGCTCAAAATCAGCTTCAAAGTCGTATCCAGCAAGGTCAATGTTGGGGAAAAGGTCTGGTGTGGTGATGATTTCACCAGTAGTTTTCCTGCCGGCAACAGCCGTTGTGAAGTCGAACTTGGAGGGTCTTAGATACTCAATATTCTGAGTGAGCAGATTGAGGTATGCCACGACAACATCATCATTGATATTTTGATTTTCCTGCTCTGCTCTCAGACGAACACAACGATAGTAAAACTCAAAGAACTCCTCGTAGAGGTTGTCCTTCTTGATTTTGTTGGTCATATCATTGAAGAACTTGTGGAGCTGGAAAACAAACTTTTCAGGGTTGGCACCGGCAAGCTCAATTTGATTCTCATATTGCTTGGTGAACTCAGTCATTCTCAAGTCCTGACAGTAGAAGTACAAGGACATAGAGAGTTTGGTAAAGGGAATATCCTCAAGGTTCTCCAATACAGCCAGGGCAGTATTCATGGTTCTCTTTTGAAGTATCTGCATAGGCTGGGGTTTGCCCTCTAATTTGCGATTAAGCCTTTTCCACCAAGAGGTAGTTTGTTTCAGTTTTTCGTTGGTAGTCACTTCCCTATCCTCCTTGATGATTGATACCCGCATTATAGCATGAAGAGAGGACAATTGACAGGAAATTTATCTTATTTTCTAACTTTGATTTAGGGTTGGATTTTCAACTTTTTCTACAGTTGATGCCTTTATCGCAGACAGATAATTTTGATGAGATAGAAGAGTTGCAATACTTTTGATGCCTTGTAAAAGTGTTGTCTAACAGATTAAGAAGAAAAATGGACATAAAAAATTATAATAAGTGATACAAGAAATCGAAAGAAGAACTTGAAATAAATAGAAAGGAGTTTTTGATTATGAAATCAATATGGAAAAGTTTAATGGTTGGTTTGATATTAGTAACCTGTCTGACTTCCACTGTTTTTGCCGCAGAGACAGAATATGATATGTCTGCTGCTGGTGATGGTTCAGTCATTGCAACATTTGAGGATACAACAGGTGTTTTGACAATTAGTGGTTCAGGAACGATGAAGAACTTTAGCAATTCTAATTCTCCTATCAGGTCAATTCTTGGTTCTGTAAAAGAACTGATTATTGAAGATGGAGTGCAGAACATAGGTGATTATGCCTTTGGTGACAATTACACTTATGGAAGAAAGAGCCTGACAGGTTTGACTAATGGTTCTATTGTAATCCCTAATAGTGTAACTTCAATCGGTAAGTATGCTTTTTATTACGGTTATAGCATCACTTCAATTGAGATACCAAACAGTGTAACTTCAATTGGAGATTATGCCTTTTACGAGTGCTCTAAATTATCATCTGCCAAGTTATCTTCATCTTTAGGTTCAATTGGTGCTTATACTTTTTATAATTGCACCACATTGCCTTCTATACAGATACCTGATAGTGTAACTGCAATTGGCAATGATGCTTTTAATGGTTGTGCGAAATTAACTTCTGTCGAGATGCCTTCTTCTTTGACCTCAATAGGTGCTAATGCCTTCTACAATTGCAAAGTATTATCCTCAATTGAGATACCAGATGGTGTAACTTCAATTGGTGACAAGGCTTTCTATAA
>JAFXBO010000093.1 GCA_017521775.1 Clostridia bacterium
CTTTTAAAGGAGGAGATAATATGGTAGACACAAGAGTTAGTTTAAGCGGACTTGAACTTGATAATCCGATTATCCCTGCAAGTGGAACTTTTGGGTTTGGATATGAATTTGCTGAAATTTATGATATAAATATTTTGGGAACATTCTCTTTTAAAGGAACAACTAAGGATGCCCGTTTTGGTAATCCGACTCCAAGAATTGCAGAATGTCCACAAGGAATGATTAACTCGGTAGGATTGCAAAATCCAGGAGTTGATGCAGTTATCAGAGAGGAATTACCAAAATTAAAAGAGGTATTTAATAAAAAAGTAATTGCAAATATCAGTGGATTTTCGATTGATGAATATGTTTATTGTTGTGAAAAGCTCGATAAGGAAGAGCAGGTTGGAATATTAGAGGTAAACATCAGTTGTCCGAATGTTCATAACGGAGGTATGGCATTTGGAACAAGTGCAAAATCGGCTGGTGAAGTGACAAAGGCTGTTAAAGCAGTTACAAAAAAGCCTGTTTACATAAAGCTAAGTCCTAATGTAGCAGATATTGTTTCAATCGCAAAGGCTTGCGAGGATGCAGGTGCTGATGGAATCAGTATGATAAACACAATGCTCGGAATGAGAATTGATTTAAAAACAAAAAAGCCTGTTATTGCTAATAAGATGGGTGGTTTCTCAGGAAGTGCAATATTCCCTGTAGCTTTGAGAATGGTTTATCAGGTCTATGATGCAGTCAAAATTCCGATTATTGGAATGGGTGGTGTCACAACTGCAGAGGATGTTATTGAAATGATGTTAGCAGGTGCAACGGGCGTACAGGTAGGTGCAGCAAATCTGATTGAGCCATACGCATGCAAGAATATTATTGAAGATTTGCCAAGAGTTATGGAAAAGTACAATATTAATAGTTTAAAAGATATAATAGGAGGGGCACACAATGGGTAAGGATGTAATTATTGCTTGTGATTTTAGCAATAAAGAGGAAACTTTAAAGTTTTTGGATTTATTTAAGGATGAAAAACCATATGTGAAAATTGGAATGGAGCTGTTTTATGGTGCAGGTCCTGAAATTGTAAAGGAAATTAAGAAAAGAGGCCATAAAATATTCCTTGATTTAAAGCTTTGTGATATTCCAAACACAGTTATGAAAGCTATGAAGGTTTTGTCTGAATTAGATGTTGATATGTGTAATCTTCACGCATCAGGCACAATTCCAATGATGGAAGCAGCTATAAAGGGTTTAACAAGAGCTGACGGAACAAGACCTCTGTTAATTGCAGTAACTCAATTAACATCAACAAGTGAAGAGGTTATGAAAAGAGATTTATTGATTGATGAGAAATTAGATAAGGTTGTTATGCATTATGCAAATAATGCAAAATTAGCAGGACTTGACGGAGTGGTTTGCTCACCATTAGAGGCAGGCAAAGTAAAAGAGGTTTGTGGAAAAGAGTTTATGACAGTTACACCAGGCGTAAGATTTGCAGACGGAGAGGTTGGCGATCAGGTAAGAGTAACAACCCCTGAGAAAGCAAAGGAAATCGGCTCTGATTATATCGTTGTCGGAAGACCAATTACACAGGCAGAGGATCCTGTTGCAGCTTATAGAAGATGTGTAGCTGAATTTGTTGGATAATAGTTAAAGGAGGATAAAAATATGAAAGAACTAATTGCAAAGGATTTACTATCAATAGGAGCAGTATTTTTTAGACCGGAAGAACCATTTACATGGGCAAGTGGAATAAAGAGTCCTGTTTATTGTGATAACAGACTTACTCTAACAGCACCAAAGGTCAGAAATGATGTTGAAAACTCACTTGCAAAGGTTATAAAGGAGAACTATCCTGATTGTGAAGTGTTGATGGGAACAAGTACAGCAGGTATTGCCCACGCAGCTATCACAGGTCACATTCTTGATATGCCAATGGGGTATGTTCGTTCAGGAAGCAAGGACCACGGAAGACAAAATCAAATCGAGGGTAAATTGGAGAAGGGACAAAAGGTTGTTGTTGTAGAGGATTTGATTTCAACAGGCGGAAGTGTTATCGAGGTTGTTGATGCGCTAAGAGATGCAGGAGCAGAGGTTTTGGGTATTGTTTCAATATTCACTTATGGTATGCAAAAAGGTCTTGACAGACTTGCTGCTGCAAATGTCAAGAACATAAGCCTTACAAACTTTGATACAATTGCGCAGGTTGCAGCAGATGAGGGATATATTAAGCCTGAAGATGTGCAGAGATTAATAGCATTTAGAAATAACCCATCAGACGAAAGCTGGATTACATTAAAATAATCAAAATTCTGAAAGGAAGATGCAAATGAGAAGTCTTATTGATATTAAGGATTTGTCATTAGAGGAGATTGATGAGCTAATCGAAACTGCAAATGACATAATCGAAAATCCCGAAAAGTATTCCCAAAAATGTAAGGGAAAGAAGCTTGCAACATTGTTTTTTGAGCCATCAACAAGAACAAGATTGAGTTTTGAGGCTGCCATGTATGAGCTTGGTGGAAATGTTTTAGGTTTTTCTGAGGCAAATTCCAGTTCTGCATCAAAGGGAGAGAGTGTTGCAGACACCTCAAGAGTTGTGAGCTGTTATGCAGATATAATTGCAATGCGTCATCCTAAAGAGGGGGCCCCATTGGTTGCATCACAAAATGCATCAATCCCTGTTATAAATGCAGGCGACGGAGGACACAATCACCCTACTCAGACATTGGCTGACTTATTAACTATAAAAAGAGAAAAAGGAAGACTTGATAATTTTTGCATAGGCTTTTGTGGAGATTTAAAGTTCGGAAGAACGGTGCATTCTCTTATCAGTGCCTTGTCTGGATATAAAAACATAAAAATAATTTTGATTTCACCAAACGAGCTTGTTATTCCCGATTATATCAAGGAAGAAATTCTTATCAAGAATAATATAGAGTTTGTTGAAACAAGAAGCCTTGAAGAAGCAATGCCTGAGCTTGATGTTTTGTATATGACAAGAGTTCAAGGTGAAAGATTTTTTAATGAGGCTGATTATATAAGATTAAGAGACAGCTATATTTTAGACCTTCATAAACTGGAGAATGCTAAAAAGGATTTAGCTATACTGCATCCATTACCAAGAGTAAATGAAATATCTGTTGCAGTTGATGATGACAAAAGAGCTTGTTATTTTAAACAGGTTTTAAACGGAAAGTTTATCAGAATGGCATTGATTATGAAGCTTTTGGAGGTGAAATAAATGTTAGTTAATCCAATTAAAGACGGAATTGTTTTAGACCATATTAAAGCAGGAAATGCGATGGAAATTTACCATGCATTGGGACTTGATGAGCTTGATTGTCAGGTTGCAATCATAAAGAATTGTGACAGTGCGAAAATGGGGAAAAAGGATATCTTAAAGATTAATGAGCATATTGATATAAACCTCGATGTTCTGGGATATTTAGACCCTGGAATAACTGTCAATTTCATAAAAGACTCCAAGATTTATGATAGAAAGCATCTTGAATTACCTATGGAGATAAAGGATGTTATAAAGTGTAAAAACCCAAGATGTATAACATCAACTGAACAGGAATTATCTCATATTTTCAAACTCTCAAACAGAGAAAAGGGAGTTTACAGATGTATATATTGTGAAGCAAGTGCAAAATAATATAGGAAAAATAAAACAGCGTAAAAAAGAGATATTACGCTGTTTTTTTTATTGGTAAATAAAAATAGCTGTTGACAGTTATATAAAACTGTGGTATGATTATTCATACTAATCATACAAAAGGGGATAAGAATATGAATATATACGAGGAAAAATATGCATGGATGGTAAAAATCGGTGAAAAGGGACAGTTTGTTATTCCTAAAGAAGCAAGAGAGTTGTTTGATTTGCAGCCCGGAGATGAAATTTTAGTTCTTGGAGATAGAGAAAGAGGAATAGCAATTCTTCCTAAATCTAAGCAACAAGATTTTATTAAACAGATTTTTAGTGATATAGAAGAATGAAATCAGGTGAAGAATATGAGCAAAATAGTTTTCTTTTGTATTCCTGCGCATGGGCATACAAATCCTACCTTGGGTGTTATTCGGGAACTGGTTTTCCGTGGGCATCAGGTCTTTTATTATTCATATAATATGATGCGTGAAAAAATTGAGTCTGCAGGAGCAA
>JAFXBO010000094.1 GCA_017521775.1 Clostridia bacterium
GCAAAAAAAAGAGGTCTGCCAAGAAGTGCAGGACATTCTGCAGGTGCTGAAGCCTTAAAAAAGATTGTAACAGAGTGCAACAAAATGGGAATAAAGTACATAACAGTTTACGCATTTTCAACAGAGAACTGGAAAAGACCTAAGGAAGAGGTCGATTACCTTATGAATTTGTTGATGGATTATCTTAAAAATGCAAAGACAACCCTTGCCGGCGAAAATGTTGTCATTAAGGCAATCGGTTCAAGAAAAGAATTGTCCAAGGAACTTCAGGAGGAAATTATTAAAACTGAAGAATTTACAAAAAATAATGATGGTATAGTGATGAATATTGCGCTTAACTATGGTTCAAGAGAGGAAATTGTGAATTCTGTAAAGGGTATTTGCAAAGAAATAATTGATGGCGAGTATGGAATTGACGAAATCGATGCTCAAAAGATAAGTGAGCATCTTTATACTGCTAATCAGCCTGACCCTGATTTGATTATAAGAACAAGTGGTGAAGAAAGAATAAGTAATTTCTTGCTATGGCAGTTAGCATATTCGGAGTTGTGGTTTACAAAAAAATTATGGCCTGACTTTAATGTTAATGATTTGCACAGAGCTATACTTGATTATCAAAACAGGAACAGAAGGTATGGAGGTGTCTGATTATGGTTAAAAGGCTTCTTACTTCATTTGTTGGATTAATTTTGTTTTTTGCAGTTTTGTTTTTTCCATATAATGAATTATTTGTTGCGGCAGTTTTAGGGATAACCCTTATTGCAATATATGAAATACATAATGCAGTCTGCAAAAAAAGAATGTTGATGTTAGTTGGAATTTTGATGAGTATTATAATATTCATTTCAAATATCTCAGGGCATCTTGAATTTGGAATATTGATATTGTTGGCAGTATATCTTTTGCTTTCTATTATTGAGTTCGGAAAAATTGAGGTGAAAACTGTATATATGCTTGGTTTTGCAACTGCAGTCTATTCAACCTTTATTTCTACAATAGCAATTATTAAGATGGAATATAATGTTGCGATAACATTTTTGCCATTCATACTTTCATGGATAACAGATACTGGGGCGTATTTTGTGGGTTGCTCAATGGGAAAACATAAACTAATCCCACATCTTAGCCCTAAAAAGACAGTTGAGGGAGCAGTTGGTGGAATTGTTGCCTGTGTATTGATATCACTTTTATATGTTTTCATTTTAGATAAAATTGGAATATCAATATTTGGTGGAAATGATTATTTAAAAATGCTTGTTGTATCTCTTGTGGGTTCAGTGATTTCACAGCTTGGAGATTTTGCATCATCTGCAATTAAGAGAGAATTTAATGTTAAGGACTTTGGGAATATTCTTCCTGGTCACGGTGGTGTGTTAGATAGATTTGACAGTATTATATTTGTAGCACCATTTGTATATTATCTATTAAGATTATTAGCATAAGAAAAACACCTTGCTTAAAAGGCAAGGTGTTTTTTATACTGCTCTGTGTCCGAGTCCGATAACAACATCATTCATATTAAGTAGACCAACGGCAAAGAATACGCATACACAAATGTGAGAATCACATCTTGCAATTGCTATCTTTCCACCTACATTAAGACCTATGGATTTACTGATTATCTGAGTGATTGCCTCGTGAGTCGCGCCTGCAACAGCACCTTCTTCGGCGTGAGTGTCCTTTATAACACCTTCTCTTTTTGAAGCGACGACAGCTCTTTCAATAATTTTTGTGACAGAGGTTGAAAACTCGCCTCCAAAATCTATTGCTGCACAAACAATATCTGTCTGATTAAGTGTTTCCTTTAATACGTTTTCTTCTATACGGTCATTTGTCATTGCCAACTTGATAGCAGCTTTTGATACTTCCTTACTTCCGTTTTGCATAGCTTTAATCTCCGTTTCTTAATTTTTCTATAATACTCATTGCAGCAAGATAGCCTGTTGAATATGCAATTTGCAGATTAAATCCGCCTGTATATGCATCAACATCAATAACCTCTCCTGCAAAATATAAATTTTCCGTTATTTTTGATTCCATTGTTGATGGATTTATTTCGCTGACTTTAATTCCACCTGAGGTTATGATAGCCTCTTCGATAGGTCTGAATTCTTTTACACTCACTTTAAGATTTTTCATTGTGTCAATGAGAGCGTGTCGTTCTTCCTTTGTGATAGAGTTGACCTCTTTGTGTTCAGGAATATTTGAAAGCCTGATTATTAAGGGAATTAAAGCCTTTGGTAAAAGCTCATCAAGTGCATTTATTATATGTTTATTCTTAAATTGTTCAAAATCCCTGCAAATTCTTTTATCAAGTTTTTCAAAATCGAGTGCTGGTTTTAAATCTATTGAAATGATATATTTTTCATTATCTATATTTTTCATATGGGCAGAAGCAGACAGAATAACAGGTCCACTCACACCAAAATGCGTAAACAACATTTCTCCGAAGTCTGAGTAAATTTTTTTGTTTTTGGAATTAAAAACGGAAATCTCAATATTTTTAAGAGAAAGTCCCATCAAATCTTTTACCCATTTTTCATTTGTAACAATAGGGATTAGTGATGGTTTTGGAGTGATTATGGAGTGTCCGACACTTTTAGCTAATTCATATCCACCACCATCAGAGCCTGTCAATGGATATGAGCATCCACCTGTAGCTAAAATAACATAATCAGCCTTATAAACATCTTTCTTTGTTTTAACACCCGTTATTTTGTTGTTTTCAGTTAAAAGTTTTATTACCTCGTCATTAATTAATGTGACATTTTTTGATAATGCATATTTTTTTAGTGCATCTGCAACTTCTTTTGCTGAATCTGATTGTGGAAAAACTCTTTCTCCTCTTTCAACCTTTGTTTTAACTCCTAAACTTTCCAACAGAGATATTATATCCATATTTGTAAAGGAGTAAAAGGCGCTGTATAAAAACCTTGGGTTAGTAGGGACATTGTTTATAAATTCCTCGATGTCTGCATTATTTGTGATATTGCATCTGCCTTTTCCTGTAATTCTCAATTTTTTTCCTAAGAATTTATTTTTCTCTATTAAAATAACCTTGTCACATTCTTTTGAAAGAGTTCCACAGGCAATCATTCCTGCAGGACCTCCACCTATTACTATTGCAGTTTTTTTCATTCCTTATCATATACTCCATATTCTTCCCAGATATTTTCAAGGTCTTCAAAGTTCTTCTTGATATATTCACTTTGTTTCATACCCAAAGCTGCAATCAAAGCATTCACAACGCTAAAAGGTGCAACAAGAGAGTCAACAAAGGAATTTATATCACTTTTAGCAGTTAATGAGTAATCTGCTATTCTGACTATTGGTGATGTTTGACTGTCTGTAATTCCGATTACAGTAGCGCCTCTTTTTGATGCGTATTCAAGTAGTTTTATAATATTCTTTGAGTATCTTGGAAAGCTCATTCCTATTATAACATCATTTTCGTTTATGTGCATTGCTTGTTCGAACATATCTGAAGCATCTGCAGAGCTTATGAGTTTTGTGTTATCAAACATAAGACGAAAATAAAAATCAGTAAAACTTGCAAGAGATGCAGCACTTCTTATTCCTGTGATATAAATATTTTTAGCATTTAATATGGCATTAACTGCACTGTCAAATTGTTGTTTGTCTATTTCTTCAAGAGTGTGTTCAATCATCCTGACATCTGATTTTAAGACTGATGAAAGAATGTTCTCATCATCAAGATGTCTTGAAGCTATTTCCATACGCTTAAGAGAATTCGATTGGGTAACGGTTAACTGTCTTAGTCTTTTTTGCATTTGTGGGTAGCCGTCAAAGCCGATTTCGGATGCAAAACGGACAACAGTTGATTCACTTACACCAATTGTTTCGCTTAATACTGCTGCAGTCATATATGCAGCCTTATCATAATTTTCAAGAATATATGTAGCAATAAGTATTTGTCTTTTTGAAAAAGTGTTAAGATTATCTTTAAGATAGGTTAAAATATCTAATGATTCCATATGAGCACCCTCTAACAAATTAATTAAGGTTATTTTATCACAAATGGATATTTATGTAAAGAGTAATTTTCAAAATAAAAATTATTAAAAAGTATTGACAACAGGGAAAGGGTGTGTTAAAATATATTGGTAAAAACAAGCAGAGCTTATCCGCTCTCACCGTACGATTAATGTTTTGCGGTAGATATTGGCTTATAATAAGCAGGTATTTTGGCGGATAGTTTTGTATCCGTTTTTTTGTTATATTTTTTAGCTTGGAGGGGATTTATATAGCTAGCAAAGAATTGCAAATCAACGAAGAAATTCGTGATGCAGAGGTCAGAGTTATAAGTGACAATGGAGAACAGCTTGGCATTATGTCAGGAAAGCAAGCATGGGAATTGGCTATGGATAAAGGTTTGGATATCGTTAAGATTTCTCCGAATGCTGAGCCACCTGTTTGTAAAATTATGGACTATGGAAAGTATAAGTTTGAGGCTGCAAAACGAGAAAAGGAAAATCGTAAGAATCAGAAGGTTGTTAACACAAAAGAGGTTCAACTTTCACCGTCTATCGATACTAATGATTTCAACACCAAGTGTAATCATGCCATCAGATTTTTGAAAAATGGTGACAAGGTTAAGGTTTCAGTAAGATTCAGAGGAAGAGAAATCAGCCATTCGGAGATGGGCGAAACTTTGTTGCTTAGATTCGCAGAAAATGTTAAAGAATTTGGCAATATGGATAAAACACCAAAGCTTGAAGGCAGAAACATGGTTATGTTTTTAGTTCCGATAGCGTAATAATTAAAGTTCTGGAAGGAGTGTTACAAATGCCTAAAATAAAAACACACAGAGGTGCGGCAAAAAGATTCAACCTTACAAAAAAGGGTAAAGTTAAGATGAACAAAGCTTTTAGAAGACACATTCTTAACAAGAAAACAACAAAGAGAAAGAGACATTTAAGAAAGCAGGCTTATTGTTCAGCAGCAAATGCAGCTGTAATCAAAAAGCTTATTCCTTACAAATAATCGGAAAGAGAGGTATATAACCAATGGCAAGAGTTAAAGGTGCTTTAAATACAAGAAAGAAACATAAGAAAATTTTGAAGCTTGCAAAGGGCTTCAGAGGTGGAGAAAGCAGAATTTACAGAACTGCTAATCAGGCTGTTATGCGTTCAATGCAGAATGCATATATCGGAAGAAAGCGCAGAAAAAGAGATTTCAGAAGATTGTGGATAACAAGAATTTCTGCTGCTGCAAAGATGAATGGTATGAACTATTCAACATTTATGAATGGCTTGAAGAAGGCTAATATCGATATTAACAGAAAGATGCTTTCTGAAATTGCTATCGCAGACCCTGCTGCATTCGCTAAGTTAGTTGAAACTGCAAAAGCTGCAAGATAATTGAAAAAATA
>JAFXBO010000095.1 GCA_017521775.1 Clostridia bacterium
AAACGGAACAGAGAATAAACTCTCATTTGCAAAAAAATAATCAGGAGGAATATTATGCAGATAGGAATAATCGGTTCGGGAAGCTTTGGAACTGCAATAGCAGCATTGCTTGGTAAAAAGGGCTATGATGTTATATTATGGAGCTTTTTGGAAAAGGAAGCAACAGAGATTCAAAAAACACGCGAAAACAAGGAATTTTTAAAGGGAGTAATACTACCCCCGAATGTTTTTTGCACAAATGACATTGAAAAGGCAGTAAAAAACTCTGATTTAGTAGTAACCGTTGTGCCAAGCTTTGCAACAAGAGAAACTGCGAAAAAATTAAAGCCATATATAGCAGATGGGCAGGTTATGGTAAATCTTTCAAAGGGTCTTGAAAATGATTCCTTAAAGAGATTATCCGAGGTTTATAAAGAGGAAATACCTCAGGCAAAAATTGCAGTTATGAGCGGACCTTCTCACGCTGAAGAGGTTGGTATAGGTTTGCCCACAACAAATGTTGTTGCATCTGATGATATTGAGGTTGCAAAATTCATTCAGGATATTTTTATGGATGAAACTTTCAGAGTATATTATTCGAATGATATGATTGGTGTTGAGCTTGGTGGGGCATTGAAGAATGTTATTGCCTTATGTGCAGGAATATCCGATGGATTAGGATATGGCGATAACACAAAAGCAGCATTAATGACAAGAGGAATGGCAGAGATAAAAAGACTAGGAGTTAAGATGGGTGGAAATCCTGACACATTTGCAGGTCTTTCAGGAATGGGTGATTTGATTGTTACCTGCACAAGTATGCATTCACGAAACAGACGCGCTGGGATATTGTTGGGACAAGGAAAAAATCTTGATGAAACCTTAAAAGAGGTACATATGGTTGTTGAAGGAGTTCATACTGCAAAGGCAGCATATGAATTGAGTAAAAAATATGATGTTAATATGCCTATTGTCAAGGAAGCAAATGCCATTTTGTTTGAGGATAAAAATGCAAGACAGGCAGTTAAGGAACTGATGACAAGAGAAAAAACAGTAGAATAAGGAGAAATAATGGATATAATAACATTATTATTAATTGCTGTTGGACTTGCAATGGATGCATTTTCAGTTGCAATATCAAATGGAACGACAATAAAAGAATTAAAATTTTCGGATGCATTAAAAATAGGATTATTTTTTGGAATATTCCAGTTTGGAATGCTTTATATAGGAAATGTTTTGGGTGGAGCTTTTGCAAAGTACATTATTGCTGTTGACCATTGGATAGCATTTTTCTTATTAGCGTTTATAGGTGGAAAAATGTTTTATGAAGCAGTCTGGGGCGAAGAAGAAATTGAAAATAACAAGTCTCTTGATTTCAAGACTCTCACAATTTTAGCAATAGCAACAAGTATTGATGCTTTAGCAGTAGGGGTTTCGCTTGCAACAATAACAAAAAACATAATTTTTGATGCATCTATAGTGGGAATTGTGGCATTTACATTCTCATTTGTGGGTATTTACATAGGCAACAAATGCGGAAATCTGTTTGGAAGAAAAGCAGAGATTGTCGGTGGAATTGTGCTTATGGGAATTGGTGTTAAAATATTATTAGAGCATTTGTTTTTCTAAAAAGCCGAAAGGACATAAGTATGAATAAGAAAAAAGTAATGGTCGGAATGAGTGGAGGAGTTGACAGCTCTGCTGCTGCATTGATATTATTGGAGCAGGGGTATGATGTATATGGCGCAACAATGCGATTAATTCCTCAAAGTGATGACGAGCTTGATAAAACTGCAGAAATTGATGCAAAAAAAGTCTGCGACCAGTTAGGAATAAAACACTATGTTTTTGATATGCGTGAGGAATTCAAAAAATATGTTGTTGACTATTTTGTTGAGGAGTATATCAATGCGAGAACTCCAAATCCGTGTATAGCCTGCAATAAGCATTTAAAATTTGGTCTAATGCTTGAAAGAGCATTGGAAATGGGAATGGACTATATTGCGACAGGACACTATGCAAGGATTGAGCATAAGGATGGGGAATACAAGCTAAAAATGAGCGATGCCCAGAATAAAGACCAAAGCTATGTTTTATATAACCTCAATCAATTTATCCTTTCGCATACCCTGATGCCATTGGGCGATTATACAAAGGAAGAAATAAGACAAAAATGTATAGATAATGAAATCTGTGTTGCTAATAAGTCAGAGAGTATGGAAATATGTTTTGTCAAAGACGATGATTATGTTCGTTTTATAAAGGAATATTCGGGCTATAATTCAATACCTGGTAAGATATATGATACAAAAGGAAATGAAATAGGAATTCATAATGGACTTATAAACTATACTATCGGACAGAGAAAAGGTATCGGAGCATATGGAAGACCGATGTTTGTCCTAAAAATTGATGGTGAAAATAATTCTCTTATACTGGGAGAAAAGGGAATGGAATTCTCAAGCGTTATATATGCTGATGGTGTTAATTATCTTTCAGGACAAATTCCAAAAGAGGAATTTTCATTAGAAGTAAAAATAAGATATCAGGCAAAACCGGCAGAAGCAACAATTGTTCCACAAGAGGATAATAGTGTGAAAATATTATTAAAAACCCCACAAAGAGCCATAACACCGGGACAGTCGGTAGTGTTTTATGACGGGGATTATGTCGTAGGAGGGGGAATTGTGAGGGATTTTGAATAATCCTGCAAAATTCCTTAATAGATCACATCATTTGGTATATTGACATTAAAGCCACAATAGTGGTATAATTATTTTAGATGTTCATATAGAGGTGTGTTATGAGATTTTTTCGAAGCGGAAAAATAAGGCAATTAATATTGGTATTAGCAGACTATATATCAATGTTAATTTCGTGTGCATGTTCATCGGCAATCTTTGTTCTTGGAGGGTTAATACCGTCGGATAGAACAGCATTATTTGATGAGATAATACCGGGAGCATTTGTATTTTCGTTGGTGGTTGTTGCATTTATGGCAATCTTTAAGGTGTATCGCATAATATGGAGATATGCACGACTTAGGGATTTTTCGTGGTGTATTTCTGGAATCTTTGTCGGAACAGGTTGCTATGGCGTTGTGTCAAAATACCTTGGAGTGCATCAAATTCCTGAAATGATGTTTGCTTTTGCAGGAATAATCGGAATTGTTTTGATTGCTCTGGTCAGAATGGCATACATTTCTGTATTTAACTATGTTAACTACAGAGTAAACAAAGAAACAAAAAACAGAATTATGATAATCGGAGCAGGCAGTGCCGGTAAGCAGGTCTGCGAGCAAATGAGGACAAATAAGAAAAAATATAATCCTGTTGTTTTTATTGATGATGACTCTAATAAAATAGGAAGAATTATAAACGGAGTTCGGGTTGCGGGGAATACGAATGAAATTGTGAAGATTGCAGGAAAAATGAATATATCAGAGATTATTCTTGCTATTTCATCATTGTCAACAGAGGATAAGAAAAGAATTTTAAATATATGTTCAGAGACTTTTTGTAAGGTAAGCATTCTGCCGAAATTTGAGGACTATATACATAGTGATAAATTAAACAGTAATATTAAACAGGTTAAAATTGAGGACTTGCTTGGTAGGGATGCTGTGGATTTTGACACAAAAGAAGTTTCCGAGATGATAAGAAACAAAGTTTGTATGATAACTGGTGGAGGCGGTTCGATAGGTTCGGAGCTTTCGCGTCAAATTGCAAAAATGCGACCTAAAAAACTTGTCATTGTAGATATTTATGAGAATAACGCATATGATATACAGCAGGAATTAGTAAGGACTTATTCGGAAAAATTAGATTTGAGTGTGCAAATAGCATCTGTAAGGGATAAAGTTAAAATAAGAAGGCTCTTTGATGAGTTTAAGCCTGATTTGGTGTTCCACGCAGCAGCTCATAAGCATGTGCCGCTTATGGAAACAAATCCTGAAGAGGCTATTAAGAATAACATATTCGGCACATTGAATGTGGCAGAATTAGCAAAGGAATATAAATGTGAAAAATTTGTTCTTGTTTCAACAGACAAAGCAGTAAATCCTACTAATATTATGGGAGCGTCAAAGCGATGCTGCGAAATGATAGTTGAGTGCATGGCTCAGACAAAGACAAAAACAGAATTTGTTGCAGTGAGATTTGGAAATGTTTTGGGTTCGAATGGCTCAGTTATTCCGCTTTTTGAAAAGCAAATAGCAGATGGAGGACCTGTTACTGTAACAGACCCTAACATAATCAGATATTTTATGACAATTCCTGAGGCAACCTCTTTAATTTTGCATGCAGCAACATTAGCAAGAGGCGGAGAAATATTTGTTCTTGATATGGGTGAGCCTGTTAAAATTTTAAATCTTGCAGAAAATTTAATTAAGCTGCATGGATATGTTCCATATAAAGAAATGGAAATTAGATTTACAGGTCTAAGACCTGGTGAAAAGTTATTTGAAGAGCTTTTGATGAATGAAGAGGGGCTGAAAAATACTGCAAACCAGAAGATATTCATTGGTAAGCAAATAAAAGTAGATGAGGACAAGTTCTTCAAAAATCTTGAAAGGCTCAAAGAAGCAGCACTAAATAATGATAAGGAACAATCAGAGGCAATTTTGAGAGAAATTGTTCCGACATTTGTTAGAAAGAAATATAATTCACCTGAGATTATTGACGATAAATTAGCAGTAAAATAGGCTATCTCCTTTGGGAGATAGCCCTTTTTCATATAAATATTTTAGAAATCAGATTTATTAGAGTGCATATTAAAACTCCTAATATTGTAGGGAAAACAGCTGAAAAAATAGTCCATTTGATGCTATTTGTCTCTTTTTTTATTGTCTGCAGGGTTGTTGAACATGGCCAGTGCATTATGGTGAAAATCATAACATTTAGTGCTGTTACTATATTCCAGCCATTTGCAACTAACAACTCTTTCATTTCCAAAAGATTTCCCATTTCCGAAAGAGTTCCTTGTGACATATATATCATAATTGCAATCGGAATAACAATTTCATTGGCAGGCAGACCAAGTATAAATGCCATTAAAATGACTCCGTCAAGTCCCATAATCCGAGCAAATGGGTCAAGAAAGGTTGCACAATGTCTTAAAACGCTGATATCTCCTATTTTTATGTTTGCTAATAACCAGATTATTAATCCTGCAGGTGCAGCAACTGCAACAGCTCTTTTTAAGACAAAGAGAGTCCTGTCAAAAATTGATCTGACAATAACATCTGAGACCTTGGGCCGACGGTATGACGGCAACTCAAGCGTAAAAGAGGATGGAACACCTTTTAACAGAGTTTTAGAGAGTAGCCTTGTTGTTAAGAATGTTGCGCCTATCCCAAAAAGGATGATAGATGTTAATAGGAGTGCAGAAAAAATTGAAGAATATTTTCTGGTTGAAACAAAAAACATTGTTAAAACTGATATAAGTATTGGAAATCTTCCGTTACAAGGCACAAAATTATTTGTGAGAATAGCAAGGAGCCGTTCTCTCGGAGAATCTATTATCTTGCAGCCGACAACACCTGCTGCATTGCATCCAAACCCCATACACATTGTAAGAGACTGCTTTCCACAGGCACAACACTTTTTAAATGGTTTATCGAGGTTATATGCAATTCGGGGTAAATATCCCGAATCTTCAAGCAAAGTAAATAGAGGGAAAAAGATAGCCATAGGAGGTAGCATTACTGACACAACCCACGAAACCACCTTGTAAACACCATCAACCAATGAACCATACAACCAGTCAGGAGCATTAAAATAGTTGAAAATATCTGCTAAAATAAGCTCAAAGGATGAAAAGATTTCAGAGAGTGCTTGCGATGGATAATTTGCGCCACAAATCGTCAGCCAGAGAACGAAAGCAAGCATCAAAATCATGATGGGATAACCCCAAAGCTTACTTGTCAAGATTTTATCTGCCTTTTTATCAAAATTTGAGTATGAATTCTGCTTGTGGGTAACAACCTCGTTTGTAATCTTTTCTGCTTTTTCAACTATTTCTTCGACAGGTAACTGTTCGGACAAACTGTTAGAATAGGTGTCAATGGAATCGACTGCTTTTAATAGTTTATCAAGCCCTTTTTTCTGTCTTGCTACAACTGGAACAACAGGTAAGCCCAAAAGCTCTTCTAATTTTTTAAAGTCTATGTAAATTCCCTTTCTTTTTGCCTCATCCATCAGATTCAGACAAACAATAACGTTATGAGATATTTGAGAAATCTGCAAAACGAGATTTAAGTTTCTTTCTAAGCAAGTCGCATCACAAACAACAATAACACAGTCGGGATTTTCGGAACAAATAAAATCGCTTGCAATTTCCTCTTCTGCCGAGTGGGAAATCAGCGAATAAGTCCCTGGTATATCCACGATTACATATGAGTTTTTTCCTGATTTACAATATCCTTGCGCGTTTGTAACGGTTTTTCCTGGCCAATTACCTGTGTGCTGTTTCATACCTGTTAATGCATTAAAAACTGTGCTTTTGCCGACATTGGGATTTCCTGCAAGGGCAATTACCTTGTCACAAGGAGAATTTTTTTTAATAATAAGTGTATCATCCAAGGCTTTTGAGCCTGTTGAGGAATGGGTAAGCCCCATAATAATCATTCCCTTCATATATTCTCTTATTATAATATGCTGTTAGAATATTTTCTGATAATGTAAATTTTTTAGAGAGTTTTGAATATAATAGTAATGATTATAAAATAACGGAGGAATAGTATGAAATCAATAAGCCGATACTGTCCAATTCTTGATAGGATAGTGAAGATAAAGGGTGAGAGGGAAGAGGATAATAAAAAGTTTTCAAAGCATACTGCAATTTGTCAGGAAGAAAGAAGTGAGTGCAAAGGTAATTGTGAGGGCTGTTCATTGATGTAAGCAATAATATGAAAGGAATGATATAAATGGATTCAAATGTAGGAAAAAAACTTAATGATGTTTTATCAGGAATTGATAGGGATAAACTAAATTCTGCAAAAAGAAGCGTTGAAGAATTTATATCAACTAAAGAGGGACATAAAATAAAAGAAGAATTAAAGGGTATGGATAAGGATAAGCTTATAAATAACTTTATGAAGATGGATACCGATAAATTAAGGGATATGCTAAAAAAAGCAAATCTTTCAGGTCTATCGGGGACAGATATTGAAAACATATTAAAAAAACTTAAATAGGGGAGGAGTGCAGAGTGGATAATAAGGATATGATAAGCACCCTCAAAGGATTGCTTGGAGATAATGCTGAAGAAAAAATCGGAATGGTTATGAGTGCATTACAAGGTGGCGAAAATAAACAAATTAATGTTGAGGACGATATTTCGGTAAACGAATATAACAGTGGAAATTCCTTGTCATTATCAGGTGGAAATTCTTCTGATATGGGACAATATGCCCTAAGAATAAAAGGTCTTATTGATGAAATGAGTAATGCAAATGATTCGCGTTCAAATCTTCTTATGTCGTTGCGGCCATATATGAGAGATAACAGAAAAAAGAGCATTGATAATGTTGTTAAAATATTAAATTTGAGCAAAATGTCGGGGTTATTTAAGTAATGTATAGAAGATATTATAGTGTAAACAATATGCCGCAAATTAACACACACGACAAGAAAAAAGAATGTGAGGAGAAAAAGCCTTGCGAGAATATACATATCGAAAAAAGAAATCAATCTACTGATATAAAGAGCTTTTTTAAGAACCTTGAAACTGATGATATAATTCTTATTGCGATTGCAATTTTATTGCTTGCAGATGATTGTGATGATAAAATGCTTTTGCTTGCCATAGGTTTTATTTTTATCAGTGGAATATTATAAATAATTGTTGTAGGGTACGATGCCCACATCAGCCCGTAATACGCAAAAAAAGAAGAGTTCATATGAACTCTTCTTTTATATTGTTTAAAGATTACCACTGGAACAAAATAACATCTGTGTTAGCATCTGCACCCAAAGCTGTCAATTCAGCTTCGCTTATTCCCTCAACGATGCTTGCTGTGATAACATCTTCAACTTCGATTGTTTCAATTATAGCCATAGGCTTTTCATAAATTTTCATAATTATTACTCCACCTTTCTATTATTTAATTGTAAATGTGAAGTTTGCTGCTTTGTAGTTAGCATCTTCATATACAATACCGAACTTAATACCCTTTGGATTCTTTACTTCACCTTCACCTGTGATTCCCAAGAATTCAAAAATTGACTTTCCGTATTCAACTACCTTGTTCAATGGAGAGTCTCCATCTTTATACTCAACAACAACTCTTGAAGCTTCTGTCAAAGTACCAGCTGCAGCAATTGCATCACGCATAACAATGTACTTGCCTTCCAAAGTCTTGTTTTCAGGAGCAACATCTGCGCCGTATTCAAACTTTAAAGCACCTGTTGTTGAATCTGTCTTAGCTTCGATTTTGTCATCTGAGCCACCTTCACCAAGTGTGATTGTTGCTGGGTGCCAAGGAGCATATGCTTCCTTATCAAAATTTGTTACTCCATCCTTTTGTTTTGATGCTGCACTATTATCATAACTCATGTAACCAAGGTTTACATTTTTCAATTCAACCTCTGTGCCTGGAGCTGCAAAAACACCCCACTGCAATGCTGAAATTTCGCTTGCAGATGCAGTCTGTCCTGCTTTGTTTGTCACAGATGGGAATGCCTCTGAAGCAACAGCAACAGAGTATACAAAATTGTAAAGACTATCATCATTTGCGTTCACTCCTGTAAGTGATAAACCTTTGGCAAAATCAGAATCAGGACTTCCATCGCCATCAAAATCATTTCCGTATTCAACGATAGAATCAGGGAAGTGAAGTTCCATAGCAGCACCAATTACTGTCCAACCACTATATTTGTTTTTAACAGGAACTTCCTTAAATACACCACCGATATTGTGATAGCTGATCTCCAATAAGAAAAACTTATCAGTCTCTGCAGCACCATAATCTGCGAATGTTTCACCATATGATTCTTCAAATTCGTCAGCAGTGAGCTCTTCAATAATAGTTACCTCAGCACGTAAATCATTACCAGGTCTTGCAGCACCATTATATACATCTTGAACCTCTGGCGCAGAATAAGCACCGTTAAATGTTTGTACATAATCTTCGTAGCCTTCTGGTGCAGCTGCAAAAACGCTTGTGAAAGTAGATATCATTGCAATTGACAAAAGCAATGATACAAATTTCTTTGCTTTCATATTATTTCCTCCGTTTTAAATTATAATTAAAGATTGTTATATTTTGATTATTCAGCAGGAGCTTCAAATTCAATATCAGAACCTATTAAATAATCTCCACCGGCATTACCTGAACCACCACTCAAGTATGCTTGCATGATTGCGTCAGCATCATTGTTTGTGATGACCTCATCACCATCAACATCACCAACCACAACACTTCCTTGAGCAAGTTCCCATGCATGACCGATTAGGTATTCGCCACCGGCATTACCTGAACCTCCGCTTAAATATGCTTGCATAACTGCGTCAGCATCATTATTTGTAATGACACCATCACCGTCAACATCACCACAAACGATTGTAATAGTTTCAGTTGCCTTATCATATGTAATAAGATACTCAGCAACTATGCCGACATCAGTACCGCCCATAACAACTGCAATAGCATAGCCGTCGTCAAGCTTATCTACATCAACAGGAACTGAGCCGAAACCAGCATCTCCGTCAACCTGGTTGATTGCAACGATTGTCTGTGTACCGTTGTAATCAGGAATGTTTTCCGGATCTGTCTTAGCATCAACAAGATAAGCAATCATTGTTAATTGGTCAATATCTGCATCTGTAGCGCCAGTAGGCACGTCAAAAACCAAGTTGAAGCTTGATTTATTATCGCCCTCACCCTCAACAACAGTGTCAACTGTAGCAGCAAAAGCTGATAAGCTCAATGACATAGTCATTACTGTAGCTGCAAAAAGAGCAACTAATTTTTTCATGTTTTTCATAATTTTTTCTCCTTTCATAATTTGCGTAATCACTTGATTGTAAATCACAGTGTCATCCTTAATTCACATCACACAATTCGGTCACAAACCGATAAACTCATTTTGGACCACACTCACACAAAAGTCCATCATCCACACACTACAAGTATATTACAAATTAAATATAAATTCAAGACTTTTATGTTTCATTTCAATGTTTTTGTATATATTTTCACTTTTTAATATCTCTTTTTGTGCATTTTGTCAAGCATATAAAAAAGATGAGTTCATATGAATGAACTCATCTTTTTTTGATAGTTAATTTATTTATAGAATTCAAGTATTCCCTCAACAATACCATCTGCAATCAATGCCTGATAGTTTGCATCGGATAACTTGGCTTCATCCTGTGGGTTTGTCAAATAACCCATTTCCAAAAGAACTACAGGGATTTTTGACCAGTTAAAGCCTGCCATTTCGTTAGTAGTATAAACTCCTCTTTTTGCAGCACCTGTTTTTGCGATTGCACCATTTAGAACAGTTTTTCCAAGCAATTTGCTCTTTGAAACAAGGTTTTTATCAGTTATGTATTTATTGCCGGGGATAAGCATTGTCATACCTGTTCCGCCCTCTTGTGTTCCGTCAGCGTGTAGCTTTATGCATATATCTGCATTGTTGTCATTTGCAAAATTTGCTCTGTCAGCGTTTGAAAGGGTTGTTCCATTGGTTGTTCGAGTCATTATTACTGTTGCACCCTTTGCCTCAAGCTTTTCTTTTAAAACATTTGCAACTGCAAGTGTGATTTCGTCTTCTGTTATATTTGCACCCTTTGTACCTTCTTTAAATCCGTCTTTTAATAAACTCATTCCAGGAGCAATTGCCTCTTGTTTGTTCTCAGTAAATATTCCGTGTGCAGCATCAATACAAATTGTCTTGCCTGTAAGTGAGATTTTAGTATAGTCTGTTTTTGGGGTTTCCTGAACTTTTGGAGGCTCTTTTTGAACAGTGGGTTCTGACTTTGGTGTTTTTTTTGGTGTTTCGGTCTTGACCTCTGTGCTTGTTTCAGGCTCTTTTACATCCTGAGGAGCTTCTTCTTTGATTTCAGGCTCTGTTGGAGTTTCTTCCTTGGTTTCAGGCTCGTCTGTTTCAACATAAT
>JAFXBO010000096.1 GCA_017521775.1 Clostridia bacterium
AGGACGAGGACGAAAAGGAAGACAGCAGCGCTGACGATGGTGTTTTGCGTCCTGGTGACACCCTGATGGCAATTACAGGTAAACCATATGACACATTAGAAGAGGTTATAGGAATTTCAGGAGAAAATGGAAATGGCTCTTTAGCCGATTTTGGAATTTCTTATATACAGGTAGATTTATTAGATAATGGTGAGCCTGACTATGAACAGATTAAGAAAAATCTATCAGAAAACAAAATCAAAGCAGTTATAATGCAACGCTCTAAAGGATATGGTGACAGACCAACCTATAGTTCAGCTAAAATTGGTGAGATTGTTGAATTTGTTAAGGGTATTTCACCTGATACAATCACCATTGTTGATAATTGTTATGGTGAATTTGTTGAAACATCAGAGCCGACAAGGTATGGTGCAGATTTGGTTATGGGTTCATTAATAAAAAATCCAGGTGGTGGACTTGCTAAAACAGGTGGATATATTGCAGGTAGGGAAAAACTAATTGAGCTTTGCTCATACAGACTCACATCTGTGGGGATAGGTAAAGAGTGTGGTGCATCCTTAGGTTTTAACAGAGATATGTATCAGGGGTTATTTATGGCACCTCATATTGTTTCTCAGGCTATTAAAGCTGCAACTTTATGTGCTGCAGTATACGATGAGTTGGGATTTTCGGTTAATCCTAAGCCCCAAGAGGATAGATTTGATATCATTCAGGCAGTCAAATTAGAATCTGCAGAAAGAATGATTGCTTTTTGTCAGGGTATTCAAAAGGGGGCACCTGTTGATTCATTTGTTGTTCCTGAGCCTTGGGATATGCCTGGATATTCAGAACCGGTTATTATGGCAGCAGGTGCTTTTGTTCAGGGAGCATCGATTGAATTTAGTGCAGATGGACCGATAAAAGAACCATATATTGCATATATGCAGGGTGGGCTTACATATGAGTCTGCAAGACTTGGTATAATAATGTCTGTACAAAATATGATAAATAAAAATCTGATTAGTTTATAAATTACAAAAGGGGATAAATATGACAGATCATAAGAATATAAGAAATATTGCAATTATTGCCCATGTTGACCACGGTAAAACAACATTGGTTGATGCAATGTTAAAGCAGAGTGGAATTTTCAGGGAAAATGAACAGGTTGATGACAGAGTCATGGACTCAAATGACCTTGAAAGAGAAAGAGGAATAACAATTTTAGCAAAAAACACATCACTTATTTATAATGATGTTAAGATTAATATAATTGATACACCGGGACACGCAGATTTTGGTGGAGAAGTTGAGCGTGGACTTGAGATGGTTGACGGAGTTTTGTTGCTTGTCGATGCATTTGAGGGTTGTATGCCACAGACAAGATTTGTATTGTCAAAGGCATTTGCTCTTAATTTAAAACCTATTATAGTTGTTAATAAGGTTGACAGACCGAACGCAAGACCATATGAGGTTGTTGATGAAGTTCTTGACTTATTCATTGATTTAGGTGCAACAGAAGAGCAGTTAGATACACCTGTTATCTATGCATCAGGCCGTGATGGCTGGGCAACTGCTGAATATAACCCAGAACAACCAAATAAGGATTTAAAACAACTATTTGACTTGATTGTTAATGAAATTCCATCACCTATCGTTGAGCCCGAAAAACCATTGCAAATGCTTGTTTCTAATATTGACTATGATGATTACACAGGAAGAATTGCAGTTGGTAAGATACAAAGAGGAAGTATAAAAACAGGTATGTCATTATCAATTTGCAAGGCAGATGGTAAAGTGGCAAGAGGAAAAGTCACAAAGCTTTATTCTTTTGAAGGGCTTGGAAAAACAGTTATTGAGGAAGCAGGAGCAGGAGATGTTGTTGCAATTTCAGGTATAACAGATATAAATATCGGTGAAACGATATGCGATGTTGATAATCCTGATGCTCTGCCATTTATAAAGATTGATGACCCTGTGTTGTCAATGACATTTAGTGTAAATGATAGTCCATTTGCAGGACAAGACGGAAAATTTGTCACATCAAGACATTTAAGAGGAAGATTATTCCGTGAGCTTGACTCAAATATCGCATTAAAGGTTGAAGAAACTGATACAACAGAAGCATTCACTGTTTCGGGAAGAGGAGAATTGCACTTATCAGTTTTAATTGAAAATATGCGTAGAGAGGGATATGAATTTCAGGTTTCAAACCCTGTTGTAATTTATAAAAATATTGATGGAGTAAAATGTGAGCCTATAGAAAGATTAACTGTAGATGTTCCTGATGAATACACAGGAACTGTTATGGACAGTGTTATAAAAAGAATGGGTGAGTTGGTTAATATGTCACCAACTGCTCAAAGCTACACAAGATTGGAAT
>JAFXBO010000097.1 GCA_017521775.1 Clostridia bacterium
AAAATCGGATTTTCTGTCAACATAAAGTTGTCAGAATTTATACTTACTGTGTCATTTTGAATGTTTATATTTGTTCCTAATGCTCTTAAACAATCAATGCTTGATAGGATATCTTCACTGTAATCGACGCCCGAGATTAAACAGTTTTGTCCGGATAGCGCAGCTCCTATCAAATATCTGTGCGCCATACTTTTAGAGGGAGGAGCGCTTATTTTTCCATATAGTTTACAAGGTTTAAATTTTGCTATCATTTTTTTTATCTAACAGGTAGTCAATGGCCTCAAGGTATCCATCTGTACCATGACCTGTAATAGTTTTTACACAAGCAAGTCGCACATAACTCACTTGTCTGAAATCTTCTCGTTCTTCAACTTTTGAGATGTGAACCTCTACTGTTGGGATGCTTACCGATTTTACAGCATCTAAAATTGCAATGCTTGTGTGGGTATATGCTCCGGGATTTATAACGATGCCATCAGCATTATTGTATGCACTTTGTATTTCATCAACAAGGTCTCCCTCGTGATTGGATTGATATATCTCTACATCCACATTTTTATTTTTACAATGGTTTTGAATTTTTTTGATAAGGTCAGAATATGTTTCCTTTCCATAGTGTTCAGGCTCTCTGATACCGAGCATATTAATATTCGGACCATTTATAACGAGGATTTTCATTCTATCATCTCCAATCTTTTTGTAATAATATATTCTGCCACCTCATCTGGTGTTTTCATATCAGGCACAGTTATATCTGCTGTTGATTTATAAATATTTAGTCTGTCATTATAAAGCTTTTGAAGTTTTTCATAATTATCGGACAAAGGTCTGTCATCGGTTGGCTTAAGTCTATTTAAGCTTGCATTGATGAAGAAAAGTTTGCCGTTTCTTTTAAGACAATTCACATTTTCTTCCCTTAGAATTGCTCCACCACCTGTTGATATTATACGACAAGAGTTTAAAGAAACCTCCTGTATGACCTCTGATTCCAAATCACGGAAATACTGTTCACCTTTATCGGCTATAAGCTCTTTAATTGTGCATCCTGCACGCTTTTTGATTTCTTCATCAGTGTCTATAAATTCAAATCCGTCAATTTTTAGAAGTTTTCCGACTGTGCTCTTTCCACTTCCTGGCATACCTGTTAATATTATGTTTTCTTTTGATGCAAGAATTGATTTAAATACGCCATCTGCAGTTTCTTTTGCTATCCTTGTATCAAGAAATTTTTCAACTGCCACAACAGCCTGCATAACAAGCATATAGAGTCCACCTATAGCTTTAATTCCTCTTTTCTTTGCATCTAATATGAGATTAGTTGAAAGTGGATTGTATATTGCATCAATAATGCCTTCTAAATTACCAAAAACCGAAATGTCAATAGGTTTAGACTCACAATCAGGATACATTCCTGATGGGGTAGTGTTTATAATTATATCGGCATTTTTATGTTCTTTTATAGCTTCTTCATAAGTTATGCAATTATTTTTTTTGCTTCTGCTCACCACCAAAATTTCAGAAGCTCTCATATCTTCAGACAAAATATGTGCTGTTTTACTCGTTCCACCTGTTCCCAGAATTAAGACCTTTTTATCTTTTAAATCAATTCCGACTTTTTCAACAAGTGCTTTCATTCCGTAGTAATCAGTATTAAAACCCAAAAGCTCTCCATCCTTGTTGATGATCGTGTTAACTGCACCTATCCTCGTAGCTATTTCGCTCACAGAATCAAGATAGGGAATAACCTTTTCTTTATATGGTATTGTGACATTGATTGCCTCAAAATCTTTTTCTTTAAAGAATTTATCTAATTCATCTTCATTAAGCTCTATAAGTTCATAATCATAATCAGCAAGCTTATCGTGAATTTCCTTAGAGAAGCTGTGAGCCAGTTTTTTTCCTATACAACCGTATTTCTTCATAATTCACTCATTCCTGTAGTATTTTATTAAAACAAGTTTTCGCAATTTCTATCACTTCATTGCATTTTATTTTTTCAATTTCAAAACTGCCAACTTCAGGCACTGTTGTTATAGTTACAAATTCTCCGTCTGCTTTCTTATCGTGGAAAATTGCCTGTGTAATCTTGTCCCAATCAAAATCAATCAAATTATACAAATTGCATTTTTTTAGAACCTCAATAACTCTTGGTCTTATTTTTTTATTACACAATGGTATAAGACCAAGTGCAACACACTCGCCGTGATATAAGTCTTCGCTCACTTCAATACCGTGACCTATAGTATGTCCGAAGTTTAAGATTTTTCTAAGTCCTGATTCTTTTTCGTCCTGTTCAACTACAGATTTTTTAATGTTCAGGGAACGGATTATAATATCATCTATATTTTCTTCAATATCATTATTCTCAATTATATCAAAAAGCTTACTATCCGAAGTTAATGCCATTTTTATAGCCTCAGCAAGTCCGTTTGCAATCTGTCTTTTGGGAAGTGTTTTTAAAAGCTCTGAATCAATAAGAACTTTTTTTGGTTGATAAAAAGAGCCGACAATGTTTTTGACATTTCCTAAATTAATAGCTGTTTTTCCTCCGATTGAAGAGTCAATCTGTGAAAGAAGAGTTGTGGGGACATTATAAAAATCAATACCTCTCATATATGTGGATGCAACAAAGCCGGAAAGGTCGCCAACAACCCCTCCTCCAACTGCAACAACACAATCATTTCTTGAAAAATTATTTTCAAGCATTTTTTGAAGAAGGAAGCCAAATGTTTCAAGACTTTTTGAACTCTCTCCTTGTTCTACAGTACATATAATTGCTTCTTTACATTGATTTTTAATAGTTTGTGCGTACTCTTCGGGAACGCCTGAATCGGTTACTATAAGAACACGTCTGTTAAGATTTAAGTGTTGATTGGCACGCAAAAGAATACCTTTTTCAACAACGATATCATAACTGTTTTCCTTTAAATTCATATGTATATTCATATTAAACACCTTTATACTTCAATATGTGGGGCAAAAGAACCTGCAACCTTGAGCTTATCACACACCTTGTTTAATTCTTCTAACATCAATCTGCCTTCATCTGTCTCCGTGGTTCCATCAATTTCTACATAGAAATAGTATTGCCATGAGTGTTTTTTTAGTGGTCTGCTTCTTAATGCTGTCATATTGTATCCGTATTTTCCAATAATACTGATAGCATTTGCAAGAGAACCTGCCTCATTTTTAACTGTAAACATAAGAACAGAATTTGGAAGGGAGGAAGAGATTGCCTTTACTTTTGATAAAACTGCAAAACGCGTAGTGTTTTCTCCGCTTTTATTAATATTTGCCTCCAGAACTTTAAGTTCGTAAATTTTTGCTGTCTCAACACTTGCAATAGCACCAAGAGATTTGTCGTTTGCCTGTGCGACAATTTTGGCAGCAATTGCAGTGTTGTTTGCATCTTCTGTTTCAAATCCACGAAGGGTAATATAGTCATGACATTGACTGAGTGCTTGTGGATGACTTGTCACCTTTTTTATATCTTCGACTGATGCATTGGGAAGGCCAAGAAGGTTTTGATGGATTTCAAGCTCATAAATTCCGTTTATATACAAGTTACCTGAAAATATAATGTCAATCGTTTGACCAACTTCACCTGCATAGCTGTTTTCTATAGGAAGAATAGCAACATCACATTCGCCGTCACAAACAGAATTATACGCAGACTTAAAATCGCGGTATGAAATTCTTTCGCAGTTTTCAAAGATTTTTCCTGCTGCAATATGTGCAAAAGCACCCTCAACACCGCTATATGCAACCTTTAATCCGCTTTGCATACGATGTTGATAAGCACGGGAAATTGACATAAGGTTTTTGATATAGTCAATGTAATATTCTCTAATCGTATCGTCCTTAATCATAGCTGAATTTTTTTC
Organism: Clostridia bacterium; assembly: GCA_017521775.1. Lineage (GTDB taxonomy): Bacteria > Bacillota > Clostridia > UBA1381 > UBA1381 > RGIG1988. The sequence continues at coordinate 3,885 of JAFXBO010000097.1, forward strand.
GATAATCTCATTTTCTCGTTTTTGATCTAAAATAGGGAGACCATGTTCCTTTTTATAATCAAACACCATTTCTGCAGCTTTCATTCTCCTGGTAAAAAGTTCAGCCATTTTGGTATCTACTTCATTTATGATTTTTCTTGCTTCTTCTAACTTACTTTCCATTCCTAATATCCCCTCAATAGATTTTAGAGTTTACAGATATCTGCCTCTGTAATTAGTTTAAATCCGGCATTAACAAGCTTATCTTCAGCAGAAAAATTATCCTCAACTCTTAAAACAACATAGGCATGTTTTTCGGTACGAGCCATAAAAGCATATAGATATTCTACATTTATATCTGCTTTATCCAAAACACCTAAAGCAGATGTAAGTTTACCTGGCTCATCTCCAATTTTAACACCGACGACATCAACTATTTTTATTAGATAACCATTTTCTTCAAGAACCTTTTTTGCAGCTTCTTCGTCATTAACAATTAGACGAAGAATACCAAAATCCTCTGTTTCAGCAATTGAAAGTGCTCTTAGGTTAATATTATTTTTTGCAAGTATATCTGTAACAGATACAATTGTTCCTTTTTTGTTTTCTACAAAAACTGTTAACTGTTTAATAGCCATTTTAAAATCTCCTTTCTTAAACCAACTTACGTTTATCAATCACACGTACAGCCTTACCCTCACTTCTTGTAATAGTTTTTGGAGCAACAAGATGAACTGACGGATTAATTCCCAACATAGTTTTCATTGCATTTGCAAGTGCTTTTTCCATTTTAAGAACTTCCTTAACCTTATCGGTAAACTGTTCAGGTGACATTTCCACATCAACCTCAAATGTATCTGTGTTATTTGCTCTGTCTACAACAATCTGGTAGTTAGGCTGATATCCTTCATTAAGAAGTACTGTTTCAATCTGGCTTGGGAACACATTCACAC
>JAFXBO010000098.1 GCA_017521775.1 Clostridia bacterium
CAGGGTGACCAACCCCAGGCTATAGACAAGCTTGTAGATGGAATAAAAAAAGGTATGAGAGCACAGACTCTTTTAGGTGTTACAGGCTCAGGAAAAACCTTCACAATGGCAAATGTTATTGAAAGGGTTAATAAGCCTACCATCGTGCTTGCACACAACAAAACATTGGCAGCACAGCTTTTCTCAGAATTCAAGGAATTTTTTCCTGAGAATGCTGTTGAGTTTTTTGTGTCCTATTATGACTATTATCAGCCTGAGGCATATATTGTCCAGACAGATACCTATATTGAAAAGGACTCATCGGTAAATGACGAAATAGATAAATTAAGGCATTCTGCAACTTTTGCGTTGTTTGAAAGAAAGGATGTTTTAATAGTATCAAGTGTTTCGTGCATTTATGGTCTTGGTGACCCTGAGGATTATCAGGAATTAATGATTTCTCTAAGGGTAGGAATGGAAAAATCCCGTGATGAGCTTTTGAGAAGACTGGTTGATATTCAGTATGAACGAAACGATGTGAATTTTATAAGAAATAAATTCAGGGTACGTGGCGATGTTGTTGAAATTTTTCCGTCAAATAACGGAGAGAACGCGATAAGAGTTGAGTTTTTTGGTGATGAAATAGAAAAGATTTCCGAGGTAAATGTTGTTACAGGAAAAGTTATAGGATACAGAAATCACACTGTCATAACACCTGCAAGCCACTATGTTACAACAGGTGAAAAGATGCAAATGGCAATTTTGCAGATTGAAAAAGAGCTTGAAGAAAGAATTAAGTTTTTCAAGGATAACGATATGTTGATTGAAGCTCAAAGAATAGAACAGAGAACAAGATACGACATAGAAATGTTAAGAGAAATAGGCTTTTGTCAGGGCATTGAAAATTATTCGAGAATAATAAGCGGTCGAAAGCCAGGGTCTGCTCCATACACCCTTTTAGATTATTTCCCAGAGGATTATCTTATGATTATTGATGAATCCCACGTCACAGTGTCGCAGGTAAGGGGAATGTATAATGGAGACAGGGCAAGAAAGGATTCTTTAGTTGGATATGGCTTTAGACTGCCATGTGCATATGATAACAGACCTTTACAGTTTGATGAGTTTGAAAATAAACTTAATCAAGTTATTTTCACCAGTGCAACTCCTGCTATATATGAAAAAGAACATTCAGAGCAGGTCGCAGAGCAGGTTATAAGACCTACAGGACTTTTAGACCCGATAATTGAGGTAAGACCTGTTGAAAATCAGATTGACGATTTGATTGGGGAAATTAATAAGAGGGTTGAGAAAAAGACAAGAGTTCTTGTCACAACACTCACCAAGAAGATGGCAGAGGATTTGTGTGATTATCTTGTGAATGTCGGAATTAAAGTCCGATATATGCACTCGGAAATAAAGACAATTGAAAGAACAGAGATAATAAGAGATTTGCGTCTTGGAGAGTTTGATGTTCTGGTTGGAATTAACCTTTTAAGAGAGGGGCTTGATTTACCTGAGGTATCACTTGTTGCAATTCTGGATGCAGACAAGGAGGGTTTTTTAAGAAGTGAAGCATCATTGATACAAACCATTGGAAGAGCTGCAAGAAATTCCGAAGGACAAGTTATAATGTATGCAAATACAATTACCTCATCAATGCAAAGAGCTATTGACGAAACAATGAGAAGAAGAAAAATTCAGGAAGAATTTAATGAGAAAAATGGAATTATTCCTAAAACGATAATCAAGGATATCAGAAAGGCTATTGAAACCATTGAGTATGTGGAAGAGGATAAGGATATTTTTGATAATGATGATATCGAAGCAATGATTGAAAATCTTACTGATGAAATGATTAGTGCTGCATCTGAATTAGAGTTTGAAAAGGCTGCAGAATTAAGAGATAGAATAGCAAAGCTAAAGGAAAGAATAGGGTAGGAAGTAATGAACAAATATATCAAGATAAGAGGGGCAAGAGTCAATAACTTAAAAAATATCTCTTTGGATATTCCAAGGGATAAGCTTGTTGTGCTGACAGGATTGTCAGGCTCAGGAAAATCCTCACTTGCATTTGACACTATATATGCAGAGGGGCAAAGACGATATGTTGAGTCACTTTCTTCATATGCAAGGCAGTTTTTGGGACAAATGGATAAGCCTGATGTTGATTTGATTGAGGGACTTTCTCCTGCAATAAGTATTGACCAGAAAACCACATCAAAAAATCCACGTTCAACAGTTGGAACTGTTACAGAGATTTATGATTATATGCGTTTATTATATGCAAGAATAGGTGTTGCACATTGTCCGAAATGCGGAAAGGAAATATCCCGTCAGACAGTTGACCAGATTGCAGATGCAGTATGTAGATTTGAAGAAGGCTCAAAAATACAAATCTTATCTCCGGTTATAAGAGG
>JAFXBO010000014.1 GCA_017521775.1 Clostridia bacterium
GAATAATTCAGGATTCTTCTTATAAAACTTAGGAGCTTTTGCATATCCTAATTGCTCACTCATATCACGAACTTTCGGGAACCAATCGTCTGCAATATCATTATGATTATAAATCTTTTTATACTCTTCCAATATTTCAATCATATCCTTATTAGAAAGATTTTCTGCAAATTCATACTCTGTTGGTCTTTCAAAGAAATACTTTGTGTATTCAGGTGTGTCTTCCCATTTTGCAATGTCTTTTCTTGGCTTTTCATTTCCTCTTTCAATTGCAAATATCTTTTTTGCATATTCTGTATCATTTGATAAAAGCTTTGCAAAATCCTTGTTATATTCTTCTGCCCATTTAAGAACACTTTCAAAAACTTCATCAGTTGAAAGTTTTGAAATATAGGTCTTACTGATATCAGTAAGCTTCATCAAATCAAATAATGCACCGGATTTACTCATATGTGAGAAATCAAACTTATATTCATCCATAGAGGCGTCAGGATTTTCCATCCTCCACTGCTCATAGTTTGAGTTAGCTATTGTATAAAGATACTCTAAAACTGCAGCATTTGGATATCCTACCTCGTGATAATAGCTTACTGCTGCCTCAGGGTCCTTTCTCTTGGAAAGCTTTCTCTTTCCTCCAGATTCCTCATCCTCTTTCATAATTGGAGAGATATGTGCATAGTTTGGTGCATCAAAACCCAACACCTCAAATAATTGCAAGTGAATAGGAGCAGATGCAATCCATTCATCTCCTCTTATAACATAATTTGTTCTCATCAAGTGGTCATCAATCGCATGTGCAAAGTGATATGTTGGAATACCGTCTGTCTTTAATAAAACGACATCCAAAATGTTTTCAGGCATTTCAATCTCACCTTTAATTCCATCATTAAAGGTTATTCTTTTAGCTTCATCCCCAGGAGATTTAAGCCTCAAAACATAAGGAATATTATTATTGATTTTCTCTTCAATCTCTTCAAAAGTCAAATCTCTGCACTTTGCATATTTTCCATAATAGCCTGGATTTTCTTTATTTGCTTCCTGCTTTTCTCTTACCTCATTTAATTCCTCAGGTGTGCAGAAACAAGGATATGCTAATCCTTTTTCAACTAACATCTTACAGTAGGTCTGATATATAGTTGCTCTCTGGCTTTGAATATATGGTCCATATTTCCCCACTGAGTCAACCTCTGACATCATTCCCTCATCAATTTTTATACCGAAATCCTGAATTCCTTTAACAATACCTGTTATTCCATTTTCTACTTCTCTCTTTTTGTCAGTATCTTCAATTCTCAAGAAGAAAACTCCATCAGTTGTATGAGCTGCTCTTTCGGAAACAAACGCAGCAAAAAGACCTCCAATATGTAGAAATCCTGTTGGACTTGGAGCAAATCTTGTCACTCTTGCACCATCTTTAAGATTTCTTCTTGGATATTCCTTTTCATATTCATCACAGCTCTTTGTTATGTGTGGAAACAATAGCTGTGCTAATTTCATATTATCCATCGTATCTTCTCCGTTCAAATTTTTTCGAATCTGTAAATGAACACAAACTCAGCATTTTATTATTCTATTATACCTTTTTATAGCAATAATATCAACTGTTTTTATAAAAAAAATTCCAAAAAATCAACAAAAATTGCAGTTATACTAAAAATATAACTGCAATCCAATCATTTTTTTATCTCATTCCATAAATCGTCAAGTTCACCCAATGATAATTCGTCAAGCTTTCTTCCCTTTTCCTCTGATAATTTCTCCATTTTGATAAATCTGTCTATAAACTTATTTGTAGCATCATTTAAAGAAATTTCAGGGTCGACATTTAAAAATCTTCCAACATTTACAACACTGAATAAAAGGTCGCCAAACTCTTCACTGACTGTTTCCTGACTTGCTGATTTTAATTCATCAAGTTCTTCATAAACCTTATCCATTGCGCCATCAATATTTTCCCAGTCAAAGCCTGCATTTTTTGCTTTCTTTTGTACCTTTTCAGCTCTTATTAATGCAGGAAAATTCTTTGGAACATCAACTAAAGCATCTGAAAATGTTTTTAACCCTTTTTCTTTTTTCTTATTATTCTCCCAGGCTTTTAGTGCTTCTGCTTCATTTCCTGCTTTGTCATTTCCAAATACATGTGAGTGTCTATCTATAAGCTTTGTACATATTTCATTTACCACATCACCAAAATCAAAAGCACCTCTCTCCTCTGCTATTCTTGAATGGAAAACCACCTGCAGCAAGACATCTCCAAGCTCATTTGCAAACATTTTATCATCATTATTATCAAGTGCTTCAATAGCTTCATATACCTCTTCAATCATACTGCGCTTTATAGATTGATGTGTTTGTGCCTTATCCCATTCACAACCATCATCGGCACGAAGTCTTTTCATTATATTTAATAAATCATCCATTGTATATTCCATAATTACACCCCATATTTTTCATAGTCATAAAAATATTATATCACAAATAAATTGTTATAACAAGTTTTTTTGACGAGGTTTAATATGAATTCAAAACAAAATTTTATAAAAGGAACTGCTATTTTGATGGGTGCAAATGCAATTTCAAAAATTTTAGGTGCAGTTTTCAAAATTCCGCTTACCTATATATTGGAAGAAGAGGGTATGGCAATTTTTAACACAGCAATGGGTGTTTATTCAACTCTTTTATCTTTTATTATATCAGGTTTCCCTTTGGCTATTTCTCGCCTTATCGCAACTGAATATGCATTAGAAAATTATAGTAATATCAAAAAAATAATTCGTATTTCAGTAATTATTTTATCCGTTTTAGGATTATTAGGGACATTAATTCTATTTTGGGGTTCAGATTTTTTTGCTTATTCAATGAAAGACCCAAAGGCAGCACTTTCAATTAAAACAATTTCGCCATCGGTGTTTTTAGTTGCTCTCGGTTGTGTTTTCAAGAGTTATTTTCAGGGCTGTGTCAATATGGTTCCAACTGCAATATCACAGATTATTGAATCGTTTATACGCCTGGCAATAGGTTTTTATGGTGCCTGGGTGCTTAAAAATTCTATAATAGAAATCACATCTGCAGGTGCAATCTCAGGAATTACTATTGGTGAGTTTGTTGCAACCCTGATATTATTTATTTTATTTTTTATTTCAGACAAAAAACTAAAGAAAAAAGGGAATATTCAATCCAACAAAGCAATACTAAACTCAATATCACAGATAGCATTTCCAATGTTGATATGTTCATGTATTTCAAGTGCATTTAGTCTTTTGGATGTTGCAACTGTGAGGAATAGCCTTACAAATATAAGATTTACAGCAGAAAATGTTGATACCTTTTTGTTGAAATATTCAAGCTACACAACTATATTTGATAATCTAAAGGAAACACTGAAAATGCCACTCGATGGAGCAAGATGGTTGTATGGTGCATACACAGGCTATGCACTCACAATTTTTCATCTCCCAACCGGAATTATAGGTGCATTAGGAACGAGCATATTCCCTGTGATTAGCGGAGCATATGCAAAAAATAATATTGAACTTTTAAAAAGAACATTGTTAAATGCTCTGCAAGTTACAATTACCATTATTCTCCCATGTGCACTCATTCTATATATGTTTTCGGATGAGCTTTTATATTTTTTATTTAAAAACACTGCCTCAGCCCATCTTTTATCTCTCCTTGCTCCGGCTCTTATCTTTCTATGTATAACTGATCTTTTTGTTGTTACACTACACGCTTTCGGAAAAATATATGAACCTTTTCTTTATTCGTTAATCGGAATGTTTATAAAACTTTTAGCAAATATATTTTTAATTCCTGTTGCAAGATTAAATATTGAAGGAGCAATAATAGGCTCTACACTTTCTTTTTTCATTATGATGATTATAAACGGCAGGGCCGTGATAAAATACACAAAAATAAATAAGGCTGAGATAATGAAACTTTTTAGACCTATAGTATCGCTTTTGGTTATGTATGTGATATTAAGACTTATAAAAGAGCCTCTTAATATAATTTTTACAAACGAGATAATTGCATTGTTTATATCGTTATCTGCAGGAGGACTTGGCTATCTTATGGCGTTGATCTCAACAGATTGTTTAGGTCAAAAAAAAATATGAGTGCAAAAGCACTCATATTTTTTTATTTGATATTATTGTACATCATAATCTGTAACTAATGGCTGCATCTTATCATTCCAGAAGAATAGTTTAACATAAGCACCATCTTTGTCTAGAACTTCTGCTGATAAATTGAATGTATACTCATTATCCTTCTTTACAGGATTCAATGCAGTATCAACATTGGTTGCATGAAGTTTACCATCTGAATCATAAGTTGCCATTATACATCTTATATTCTGCTCTCCGTCTGCAAGACTCTTAACTACTGCTGTGATAGCATTTGTAGCACCCTTAACAATAGCACCTGTTTCAGATTTAACTGTAACGCTTGTTATAGCAAGCTTATCTTCTCTTTCCTGACCTGCCATAGCGGCACTATCTATTCTATATTCCAATTCATAGTCATTACCACTATCGATTGTCAAAATCATATATGCACCTGGATCATCTGATGTCATTATTCCAACACCTGCTCTAATTGTTTCATTTGCTTTTACATTCTTTGTAACAGTTGCTTTACCAAGTAAATCACCAGCTCCTGTAAAGCTTTCCAAAGTAGCAGATGCATTAATATCCTCTGAGAATTTGTTAGTTAAATCAAATTCAACCGCATTAACGCTTGCATTTTCAATAGCATTTATTTTGTTACCATTTCCGTTTCTGTAAACAATATTTTGAAGTGTAACAACACCTGCATATTGTGAAGCAGTAAAGCTCATAACACCTTCATTGACTCTCTTTGTTTTGTTTGTATATAAGTAATGTGATGTTTTAGCATCAACAGTCCAGTAATACTTTGTACCATCTACTAAACCATCATGCTTATAGTAAGCTTCTTCAAGATCACCCTCGAATACTATATCAGTAAGAGCCTCATCTCTTGCAATAATAATGTGATACTTATCTGCACCAGAATCCTCATCCCAGATAAATACTATGCTACCTGGATCAACATAAGCATTGTTTTGAGGGTAAATAGTTCCAAAATCATTTAATGTAAGATTTCCTTCATTTGGAATTCCAGTTTCTGTAACATCAACTGGATTAAAATTGTCACCACAAAATTCCTGTGGACCTGAATAATCAAGATTATAAACATCTACAGGTTTTGTTTCCGGATCAAGGAAGTTAAATTTAACAGTATTATTTGACTTCAATGCTTGAGTATGAAGATATATAGCCTCACTATCCAACTGTGATCTCTGACCTGTGTATGTAGCATTGTACTTGATTACATTTCCTTTAGGACTCATATGTGTACCGTTTGATTTAACATAATCCGCAAGATATGGGAATTGAGTGTTCCATTCACTGTATTTACCTGTAGTATCATATGGATCATACTTATCAAAATATCTTTGATATAGTGTATTTGCATCTCTGTCAGCATTAGCACTAAGTGTTTTATAACCATCTTTAGATTTAAAGAACTCCTCACCATTTGCCAATAAACCATTAATTTTGTTATTGAGAGTAGTTACATCCGAATCAGTATCACCACTTGAGTTACCCAAACGAACAGATGAATTCAAGTTAACAAACACATTGCTTTGAACTTCATTGTGATTTGATGCATGCAATTTTACACCTGCATTCATATTTGCAATTACGTTTCCATATACCTTAGTTCCAGTAAAGAAGTCATCAAGGTAAATAGCACTCTTTTCATTTGAGTCTGCATATGGATTATCGTGAATATAATTATATCTGATTTCTGTACCACCATCTACCCATGAACGACCTGCATAGATAGCACCTGCGTCATCAGCAGTGTTCAAAACGTCGTAAATATCATTATATTCAATTATGTTGTTGTTTCCACCAAACATAATTGCCGAATGATCTGCACCGTGAATTCTGTTGTGAGAAACTGTGTCTCCAATACCATATAGATAGACAGCATTAGAATTTTTTGAAGTTACCTTACCATACCCTTCAATATGACAGTTTTTAATGATATTATTGTCTGGAGTAAGGTTTACGAAATCTTCGTTTACTGTTCCATCTTCATTGGTTATACTATGATTTATTCTTATAGCAGTCTTTCCTATATTGTGAATATGAGTACCTTCGATAGTTGTATTCTTAGAATCTATTATTTCAACAGCATCCTTTCCGATATTTCTCAATTCACAATCTTTCAATCCGATAAAATTAGAATTTTTAATAATAATACCTGTTGAACATGTTCCGTCGAAAACCAAGTTTTCAAAACTAATATATTGTGCTCCATCAAATGTTGCAAATGGCTTTTGAGAAGTTACAAGTGAAAAAGAAGAATTTGTTGTGTTATTTAATGGATAGAAATACACATATCCATTTTCTCTATCAATATAGAATTCTCCAGGATAATCAATTTCTTCAACAAGGTTTACAATTCTTAGGTTTGCTGTACCCTTTAGTTCATGATATCCACCATGCTCAGAAGTTGTAATTGTTGAATTTGTTATGTCTGCAATTTTTAAACTAGATTCATGCCATTCGTAAACCGGATTTCCTGTTAAATATGCATCTTTAGCATCAGCCCATCTGCTGATTCTTGAATCTGTGATAGTGTATATAAATCCTGAATTAGTCAGTTCTATATCATCCTTAACGATAGGCATATTAACCTTATTAGGATATCCTGCAATTTCAAACATTTTACCATCCTGTGCAAGATATGCAGGAGCAGCACTACTTGAATAATTTTGACCTGTATATCTTATCTTTCCAATTGCGCTGAGTTCTTCATCTGTTAATTTGACTTGTCTAACATAATTTTGAGCTTGTAATGGAATTTTTTCAATTGTTCCAATATCTACCACTTCTATTCTTGAGTTATCAATTTTTTTCTCAGATGTAAGAATAACTTTACCATTATAAGCTTTCCATACAATTTTGGCATTATCACTACCTGAATTAGTTTCGTCGAATTTTAGGTCTGATACATTATATGTACCAGCCATAATGTTAACATTTACTCCTTGTGAATTACCCTTAATTTCTGCAACCTTATTGTTTGCAGCTTCAAGAGTTTTAAGTGGTGCATCAGCAGATAAACCGGTTGCTGAGTCACTACCATTAGGAGATACATAAATATTTGCTACATTGTCTACAGCATAAACATTAGACATTAGCATTGATGCTATAATAAGAAATGACACAAAAATATTTTTAATTTTCATTCTTATCCTCTCTTTCATCTGCCAAGGGCTATAAGTTGAATCTCATAGCCCTCAGCTTATATTATATTACTTATATAGTAGGTTGTAAAGAATCATAGCAGCTTCTGCTCTTGTTGCCTGACCGAATGGATCAAACATATTATTTTCTTTACCACTGAAGATTTTTGCTTTACCAAGCGCTTCAACAGCACTAGTTGCATAATCAGATACCTTATCTATATCATTGAACTTAAAGTTTGAATCTACAGTGTAGATTTCTACATACTTATCCTTTTCAACTGCTCTTGAAAGGATAACTGCTGCATCCTGTCTTGTGATATTCTTGCCAGTACCAAATTCTGTATCAGAGATACCATTTATAATGCCATATGCAACTGCCTGAGCAACATATGTATAGTACCATGCATCTTTATCAACATCCTCGAACTTCAAATCAGCAGGATCAGTTTCAATATCAAATGCAACCAAAATCATCTTTAAGAATTCTTCTCTTGTAACCTTATCAAGAGGAGCAAATTTCTTGTTGCCCTTACCATTGATAACTCCCTTTTGAGCAAGTGTTGTTATAGCTGTTCTTGCCCATTCAACAGAACCAAGGTCTGTAAATGCTTCACCTGAGTCAACTGATGGGTCAAGAGTTACATTACCAGCTACCATTCCACCTACTACACCACCAAAGCTATCCTTATCCTTTGAAGGACCTTGTGGTGAATCACTTGGAGTTCCAGAACCTTCTGGACCAGCACTATTCTCAGCAACAGTAACTGCTGCTTCAAACAATGTAGAAATATCACTTGGTATCGCTGCATTTCTAACTGTTTCTCTGAAGTTTAACAATGCATAATTCTGTGAACCTTCTGACAATGCATTATATCTTGCCATAACATCAGAACTAATTCCAAATTTAGCTGTATCTGCAAGCAACTCTTTCTGAGCTTCTTCAAATTTGTTTTCATTCTTTAATCTTGACAATACCTCAATCTTATCAAATGCATTGCTTAGCTTAGATTCAAAATCATTAGCTGTACCATCATTATATGTTGTGTAACCATCAAGCTCTGCTACAACATATGCTTTTTGAGCATCAGTAAAGCTATCAAATTCAACACCCTTAGCAGTATCAATATCCTTTAGACGATCTTCAAGGAACTCAGCAACTGAATTATTAAAGCCTGAGAAATCATGCGCATTAATTAGTTCAATTGTTTGTGCTTTTCTTACTTCGTTTGTAAATAAGAATGTTGTCCATAAAAGCTCATCATCATTCAAATTATATGTCTGAACATAATATTCTCCTGACATAGCATCTACAGGCATTGTGAATGTGTAATCAATTTTTCCATTCTTGATCTTAGCCTGATCGATACAAATAGCGCTTTCTCCATCAAAATCAACATTTTCGGCACTGCTACCATACCATATACCGATTGTGTATGGTTGGCCATCAACAACACTTGTTCTGTTTGTAACCTTAATAACTCTTGTATTGTTATTAACTGTTACATCAAGACCTCTTACCATAGCTGATGTGAAGAATCCATAGATACTTACATCGTGTGAACCAATTGGGTTACTTGGGTTTATTTCATCAAGAACTGTAAGCTTTAAAGTGTGCTCACTGTCAGAAAGCTCTTTGTTATCATAACCAAGTACTGTTGATTCTGAAGCAGTTATAGGATTAGATGAAAGAGCATAGTATGTATCTTTTATAGCAACTTCTACTCCATCAATTTCAACCTTAATCTTTCCACCACCACTGGAAACCATAGAAAGCATACCTAAAACAGGACCTGAGAATTTATATTCCAATGTTGCTCCAGGAGTGCTTGTGAACATATAGTCACCATGTTGCCAATGGTTTTTCTTTACCCAGTGACCTTCAGACAATTTAACAACCTCACCGTTGTTATATGCCATATCATATTTAGGTAATGGGCACTCCAATGCTTCTACTCCATAAGCGTATTTAACATAACTGTTTTTCTTTGAAAGAGGCTTTCTGAAATAATCTCCTGTTTCAAGACATCCTATGATTTTCTCTGCATATAGTGCATATCCTATATCACTTGGGTGAACTGTGTCGTTTGGACTGAAAAATCCACCTTGTGCTTTATTTCCAGGAACTGCAAGGTATTCTTCTATAACAGGCTGTAAATCAATTTCAGGAATATCATAATATTCAGCAAGTGTTGATTGATATGCTGAAACATCCTTAAAAATTCCATTAACCATTTCACTTGTATAAACAAGTATAATATAAGGGTTTGAAGGAGACTTCTGGAATCCTCTGATAATAGATTCCAACAAGAACTGAGCTTCTTGTTCAGTCTTATAAGAGTCATTAACCGCAAATTCAACAAAAACTATATCTGGGTTCTTTGACACAACATCTTTATATGCTCTGTAATAACCCAATTCTGTTCCTGTTCCTCCAATTCCGGCATTAAAATTATTAACTGTTGTTCCTGGGTACTCACTTTTAAACCACTGTCCAACTTTATCTCTCCAAGAGTTTCCTGAAGTTGCTCCTGAACCAAAAGTAATTGAGCCACCAAAATACACAACATTAAGTGTATCCTTACCTTCAAATTTTGCCGGAACATCAGCAGCATATACATTCATAAAACTTGAAAGTATTACTGTAATAAGTATTAAACATAATTTTTTCATATATGTGTTCCTTTCATAAACTGTCATATTTATTATTCTGCACTATTTTATAATCGCACTTGTGTATATAGGGCTGAAATTATTATCCCACATAAACAATTTGCATCCTGCATTTTGCTGATCCGGAACAATGGCACCTATACCAAAAGTTTCCTCGTTATACGGCGAGAAGGTTTTTTTAACTTGATTAACTCCAACAAGTTTTCCTTCGTTATCATAAACAGCTAACATACACATAGCATTAATTGCTGTATTTGTGATGTTCTTAACATCTGCCTCAACAACATTCATATTTCCCTTTTCAAGAGATTTGATATCTGTAACACTTTCATCGCCATTTATCTTCATAATCTTCACATCGCTAACAGCCAATTTGTCAACTCCGTCAGTTTCACCATCTGATGTAAAGAATCCATATATGCTGATATCTCTTTTTCCTAATTGGTTATTAGGATTTATTCTATTGAGAACTGTAAATTTTAATGTATGCTCAACATCAGCAAGATCCTTACTATCATAGCCAAGCACTGTTGTTTCTGAAGGATCTCTAAGATCAGTAGAAATCGAAAAATAAGTATCTTTTATACCAACTTCTACTCCATCAATTTCAACCTTAAGCCTTCCACCACCATCGGAAACCATAGAAAGCATACCTAAAACAGGACCTGTGAATTTAAACTCCAATGTGGCTCCAGGTTTGTCAGTGAACATATAGTCACCATGTTGATCGTGATATTTATGTGTCCAATCACCTTCTGATAGCTTAACAGCACTATTATTATATACTGAATCATATCTTGGTAATGCACAGTCCATTGCATCTATATCATGATTTTCTTTAACATAGCTTGTTTCTTTAACATCAGGTTTTTTGAAATAATTTCCTGTTTCAAGGCATTCTATGATTTCCTCTGCATATAGTGCATATCCTGTATCACTTGGGTGAACTGTGTCATCTGCGCAAAAAAATCCACCTTGCGCAACATTTCCTTCAATTGCAAGATATTCTTCTATAACAGGTTGCAAGTCAATATCAGGAATATTATAATAATCAGCTATCTTCTTTTGATATTCCGAAACATCCTTATATTTCATAACAACCGTTTCTACCCCATCAACCTTTTCTTTTTTGTAAACAATCTCACTTGTGTAAACAAGAATAATATAGGGATTTGAAGGAGATTTCTGAAAACCTCTTATAATAGACTCCAACAAGAACTGAGCTTCCTGTTCTGGCTTGTCATCATTTACTGCAAATTCAATAAAAACTATATCAGGATTATGAGCTAAAACATCTTTCCTTGCTCTATAATATCCTAATTCGGTGCCTGTTCCTCCAATTGCTGAGTTAATGTTATTAACTTTTGTTCCAGGATAAGTTTTTGTAAACCAATCTCCCACAATTGCTCTCCAACATTTTTCAGTAGAAGATGCTCCTGTACCTTGAGTAATTGAACCACCAAAGTAAACAACATTAAGCGTATCTTTGCCTTCAAATTTCACCTGATCATCAGCATACACATTAAGGAAGCTTGAAAGAATTACTGCAACAAGTAAAAAACATAATTTTTTCATTATCTTTTTCCTCCTAATTTAACAATTCTAAAAATCAGCCTTTGAGTGCGTTCTCTGTCGGAAAACGACAGAGAACACATTCAAAATAGATATATATTCTGTCAATTATTAAGCTGGTGATAATGTTACTCCTCCACCGTTGGCTGAGTATAGTTGCAAATAAGATGTAGTACTAATTGCAGAGGTTTCATCAAGATAACTAAACACTTCTTTTCCATCAACAATCAACTTAATTCTGATTCCGTCAGCCTCATTGAGTGCACTGAATTCAACATCGTGTTCAACGCCATCCTTAATGAAGTCATTTTTGTATTGCTGGAATATTGATGAACTTCCAACACCCCAGCTCTGCAACTCAATCGCATCACTTTTAACAAGCATAGCATATTGTATGTTATTCCAACAGGTTCCTGTAACTGCAGAAGCACGAAGACCGATTGAAACCCATGCCTCACCATCAGGGAAATTAAATTTAGCTTTCATTTTAACAATGTTATTTGGTTTTAATTTATCACCTGTATAACCGAATGATTGACCATTAGAAAGTTTTACGGCACCGCCTGAAGGTTTTCCTCCAAACCATCCTCCAACATCGCTAATTAATGTGCCTATATTCAATTCTTCAGGGTTTTTGAATACAATAAAGTTCAAATATTCATTTTCAAGCTTTGTTGCATTTCTATCAACCTGATTTCTAGTAGCAGTTCTTGAATTAAACACTGCCTCTGCTTTTTCAATAAAAGGTAAGAATTTTGATTTAGCGCCAACAACAAATTGACCTGGCTTATCACCTTCTACAGAAGAATCATATTCTTTTCTTGCCTTTTGAATTGTCTGGTCTAAAACAAATTTGTTAACTGTTTCAGCTTCAGCTGTTCTAAAAGTATAAACTCCGTCTGAATTCCACCTTGTGTTATCTTTACACTTATAGTGGTCAGAAATAGCCTGAACTTTCCAATAATATGTTCTGCATCCATAACGAAGATTTGTGAAAACCTTATAGTTTCTTTTAACGATATCATCAAATACAATATCCTTGAAATCCTTGTCTGTTGCGACAACAAGACGATATCTGTTTCCACCTGCTTTTTCGCTCCACAACAATACTACGTCATGAGCATCAACATCCTCTGCCCCATTAACAGGTGACATTAGTCTAAAGTCTTCAAGGAAGATTTCATCTTCACCTTCAATACCCATTTCATCAGGATTAAGTTCTTCAAAATCAGGATTAACTGCCTTAATTTGTGACCAGTCAGTGATTCTTGGATCATGCTTACTGTTAGTTACTGTCTGTGGCCATCCATCAAATGAATGGTTATTTTCACTCACATTATTTGCGTCCGGATGAGCAGCAAGCTGAGTATAGTTCCAGGTTGAACCCTTCTTCTCAAGAGAACCATTCTGTCCTTCGTCAGCAAAATAAACTATATTGTTTCTTATAACATTATTCTTTGGCCAGAACGCTTTACCGCCAGAAAACTGTGTTCTTAACCAAGGATATTTCTTATAATAAATTTCAGCTACCTCAGAGTCTAACTCTCCCAATGCACCATATAATCTATTAAGAATATCCTTATTGTCTCCGCCAAAATGTCCGGCTTTGTACGCTTCTTTCAAAGTTCCATCTTCGTACATTTTCTTGGCATCATCAGACCATTTAATCAACTGTTCATTTGTAGTACTCAACACATTACCTGTTGAATATTCATTAAAGTAATTGTTAATTGACATGTTATTTTCTACAGTTTGATGATTAGTTCCATGTAAGTACATAGTACGGTTCAGGTTCTGGAAGATATTTCCTTTAATATAGTTACCCGCATCCTGGTCATCTAAATAGATACCTGCGGCAATATCCTGTCCTAACTTAGTACAATCATGGAAGTAGTTATACTCAATTCTGTTACCAATACAGTTCCATGTACGGCCTGTGTAAACAACACCTGCGTCCTTAGCATGTCTTAGCATATCATAGAAATCATTATATGCAATAAGATTATCATTACCCATAAACATTATGGCTGAGTGCTCGCCTGCATGGATACGATTGTGAATAATTTCATCAGCAACACCATTGGCACTAATAGCGTTAATACCAATACCACCAATTACTCCACATCTTTCGAACAAGCAATTCTTAATAACATTTCTATCGGGTGTAAGGTCACCATTTGTATCTTTTCCGTTTAAAGTAATACCACCCTTACCAACATCATGAATATGTAGGCGTTCATATGTGTTGTATCTTGAACCCTTTTCTTGTAGGATTGCCTGACCACCTAGCGCTCTGAATTCACAGTCATAGAAAGTGTTGTGGTTACCTGATTTAACATGGACAGCATGAGTTCTTGTACCTTCAAACTTAAGACCATCAAACTTAATATAATCAGCACCTTCAAGTGTGATGAGAGGTGTATCATAAGTACAAATTGTGTAGTCATTTTTTGTAACGTCGCCTGTAGGATATACATATAGCTTTTTATTTACTCTGTCAAGATACCATTCTCCCGGAATATCGATTTCTTCCATTAGGTTCTGAACTCTGATTAAAGCGTTCTTAGAAAAACCATATGGATGTGAATCATTTGTAGCGATAGTCTTTGTAGTTGGCTCAAAATAAGCAACATTCAAAGTATCATCATACCAGTCATAAACAGGCATACCATATACTTGTGCATCCTTGGCTTGTGTCCATCTTGAAACTCTGTCAGTGTTCATTGTCCAAGAATATTTGACACCAGGATCCTGAGTAATTTTCTCAACTCCTGCATAGGCACGGTTAGGCCATTCAGCCATAGTACACATATCACCATTTTCAATCAACAAGGCTGAAGAAGGTTCTTTAGTCCTTGTTATCATAGGCTTCATAAGCTGACCATACTCTGTGATACCATCAGCTGCCAAGTCATAAACACGGATTTTGCTTGCAGCCTGAGGAATAAGACGATCAATAATTTTTTGATCAGTCACAGGCATAAACTTCTGACTATCCAAAACAAAACC
>JAFXBO010000099.1 GCA_017521775.1 Clostridia bacterium
AGACTAAATATTATTTTACCTTATTTACCATTTAGTTTAATGATTTACAGTTTGTTACAAAGATATTTGTGGTCTTATACATTATATTGTATTGTATTAGAATAAAGGATTAGAATTTGATTTAGTTCTTGAATATGGAGTGTATGGGCATTTATCTCTATTTACATTCTCTTTCCAGGAGTATCCTTTGAGTATTTCTCCATTGTCTGTATTATGATATCCATATGCAGATTTGATATATTGGAGCATCATTGCACAAGCATCATCAACATCATTCTTATCTTTTGCAATATAATGGTTCTCTGCTAATGATTTTGTTGTATGGGATAATGCTCTATCAATAATGATAGCACTTATATCCAACTCATTGGCACATATAGTTGCCCAGCTATCTCTGGCACAATACCAGGTAATCTTTTCACTATTACATACACCAATCTCTTTGGCAATTTTCTTTACATTATCTTCTGTTGTTCTATACCATCCCAAATATGTCTTATAGTGTTTGTGAAAAGGAAAGATATATTCATCATCCCTCTGATAGTATCTCTTTATAATCTCTATAACAATATCACATAATGGGATATTTACCACCTTGCCTGTCTTTGCTCTTGTATATACACATCTCCAACCATTTGGAGTTTCCACCATATCTCCCTTTTTTAAGTGGAATAAATCTGTGGCATTCATTCCCACCATAAAGAATGAGAATAACCACATATCTCTTGCCATATTGGTATATGGACTTTTGAACTCCTTGTATAACAGGGAAACAATATTATCTCTTGTGAGGGTTATCATTTCACTATTATCATCTTTCTTAGCAGAATATTGCCTTGATAAAATCTTGTTTTGGAATAGGGTTTTAACTCTTGCATCTATTTTTCCATCTTCATAACAGTGATTTACTACCTTTTTTAGGGGCATTATCTTTGTGTTTATGGTAGATGACTTATGATACTTTACTCTCAACCAATGAATATAACCCTCTAACCAAGAATAGGTGATATCATCAAATGAGAAATCTCCACATTTGCCAATGGAAGCATTATACTCTTTGAGTGTTTTCAAAGAATACTTATACTTTTCTCTGGTGTTAGGAGAAAATCTGGTATTCTGTATTTCATCCCAATACCTATATAAACTATATTGCAATGTAATACTATCTTCACCAGCTTTGTATTGCTTGGCATACTCTGCAATATCTTTTGCCTTTATGCTCTTCAATCTACCACTCTGCTCTAATGCCAATACAATACCTTGGTAGTGGCTCATCATCTCTGATAGTATCTCATTTGCCTTTGGATTTAGTTTTACCTTTTGTTGCTTCTCCAACCAATCAGACTTTTTCTCAACAGATATAGATGTGCTAACCCAAGTATTGGTGTTCCCATTTACAATCAACATCCTAATCACATATCTCCCATTCTTATTCTTATGGGGTGCTAATTTAAAGTTTAGAGTTGCCATATTGATTGGATTTTGGTTTTTACTATGTTTTTACTATGTTTTTGCACTCCAAATATACAAATTTCTATCTATCTGAGCAAGAGTCTCTTACAACTTTATTTTTGACATAGGGAATAAAATGGAATGCTTAAACAGATGTAAACCAATGATTTACAGAGAAATAGAAATAAAAAATGAGGAACTCGTAAGTTCCTCATTTTGAGCTGTTGACGAGGCTTGAACTCGTGACCTCTTCCTTACCAAGGAAGTGCTCTACCACTGAGCTACAACAGCAATTATCCGCTAAAAGCAGGGCAAAAGTAATGCTTTTTTTTATATCCTCCAAATTTGGAGCAAATAAAATGCGAATAAAATGTCGTCTTCGCCCAAAAGAGCCTATAATTTTACCAGCCGAGTGCA
>JAFXBO010000100.1 GCA_017521775.1 Clostridia bacterium
CTTTTTGTTCATGTGCTTGTTTGTTGTTTTGATTGCTTGTGTTGGAATTGGTGCAGGAATGTATGCTGCAGTTGTTCAGGAAATTGAGGGAATGAACATACAGGAGCTTGCATTGGCGCGTTCTTCAATTGTTTATTATACAGATGAAAACGGAAATTCTGTTGAAGCAGAGTTTTTATCAAATGACGGAAATTGTATTTGGGTTGAGTCATCAGAAATATCTGATGTAATGAAAAATGCAATTGTTGCGATAGAGGACGAGCGTTTTTACAGACACGGTGGCGTGGATTTTAAAAGAACTGCAGGTGCAGTTTTCGGATATATAAGAGAAAAGCTTGGAGGTTCGTATGCAAGCTATGGAGGCAGTACAATAACACAACAGGTTATTAAAAACATAACCTCTGAAAAGGATAGAACTGCTACAAGAAAAATCAAGGAAATGATGAGAGCAGTTGCATTGGAAAAGCAACTTTCAAAGGATGAAATTTTAACAGTCTATTTAAATGTAATATTCCTTTCAAATAATTGCTATGGAGTTGAAGCAGCATCCAACAGGTACTTTGGAAAAAGTGCATCGGAGCTTAGCTTGACAGAGGCAGCCCTGATTGCAGGAATAACTCAAAGACCATCATATTATAATCCTTTAAGAAATCCTGAGAATGCATTGCAGAAGAGAAATACAGTTCTTTTAAAAATGTATGAAACAGAAAAAATAACAAAGGAAGAATATGACGAGGCAGTGGCAAGTGATTTGGGAATTCACGAGTCAAGATTTGACGATATAGATAATGTATATTCATATTTTGTTGATACAGTTATAAATGAAATAATTTCTGACTTGCAAACAGAAAAAGGATATACAGAAAGCTTTGCAACCCAACAGGTGTTTGGTGGTGGCTTGAAGATATACACAACTATGGATAAAAACATTCAGGATGCAATGGAAGAGGTTTTTGAAAATTCAAATAACTTCCCTCAGGGTGCATCAAAGGCTCAGGCAGCCATGGTAATAATTGAGCCGAGAAGTGGAGAGATTAAGGGCGTAATTGGTGGAAAGGGTACAAAAACTGATAGCCGTGGATTAAACAGAGCAACACAGACAAGAAGACAACCCGGCTCATCAATAAAACCGTTATCGGTGTATGCGCCTGCTATTGACAAAAAGGTGCTTAATCCATCCACAATACTTGTTGATGAACCAATAACAATAAAAGACTGGTCGCCTAAGAATTCATATAAAGGATTTAAGGGAAAACTGACAGTTAAAAAAGCTGTTGAAATTTCTGCAAACATCCCGTCAATCAAGGCTTTGCAGAAGCTTGGAACAGGAACAAGCTTTGATTATGTCAAGAACAAGTTCAAATTGGGTGTAGTGGATGCTGATAAGGATTTGAGCCCATTGGCACTTGGTGGTCTTACAAACGGAGTAACTGTTAAGGAAATGGCAGCAGCATATTCTGTTTTTGCAAATGGTGGGTATTACTACACTCCTCACACTTACACTAAGGTTCTTGATAGCTCAAATAGAGTATTGCTGGAGAAAAAGGTAGAAAAAATACAAGCTGTTGGTGCCGATACTGCCTATATTATGTCACAAATGCTTTATGGCGTTGTTAATTCTAGTTCGGGAACTGGAAAGTTAGCAAGACTAGGAAGTGATATGGCAGTTTATGGAAAAACAGGAACAACAAATAACGACTATGATAAATGGTTTGTTGGATATACACCTTATTATACAGGAGCTGTCTGGTTTGGGTTTGACCAACAAAAGTCCATAAGAAGTGCAGGAGTATATAATAATATATCTGCAAAGCTATGGAGTGAAACTATGAAGAAGGTCCACGAGGGACTTGATGAGGCAGAGATAGATGCACCTGATAATCTGGTGACATCATATGTATGTAATATAACAGGCTTGCTTGCATCATCAAGCTGTAGTGGAACATCTGAATATTTCCTTAGCGGAACTCAACCAAAGAAATATTGCGCTGGTGAGCATTTTGATGAAGAGGAAGAGGTTACCGAAACCCCTCAGGAAGAGCCTGTAGAAATCCCTGGTGAAAATGCTCCGGAGGGAGAACAAACAACACCTGGGGAGGAACAACAGGAGCCAATAGCTCCGATTGAGCCTGAAACATCAAGACCTGATGTTGAGATAAATACACCCGATGATGTGATTGTTATAGACTAACTTATATAAACTATTAATGACAAGGAGATGAGAATATGGATACCGGTAGTTGTAATTCTGGGACAATAGCACCTGACGGGCGATGGCAAAAAAATATATGGTTTTATGATGCTTTGGTATTCATAAATCTTTATTAGTCATCAGCAAACCGTCCGAAAATAACATAGAGAGGATTGGTTTTTAGTGGAAGAAAAGGAAAACGTAATTGAAGAAATAAAAGAACTTCTGAATAACAGAAAATATCACGAATTAAAAGATATTTTAGATAATATTGAACCTGCCGATGTGGCGATCGTATTTGAGGAATTTCCTGATAAGAGCTTGCCTATTCTGTTTAGAATATTAAGCAAGGAACACGCTGCAGAGGTGTTTGTCGAGCTTGATTCTGATATGCAGGAATTGTTAATCAGTGGATTTAGTGATTATGAGCTGAAAGAAGTGTTGGAGGAGCTATATCTTGATGATACTGTTGATATTATCGAGGAAATGCCTGCAAATGTTGTCAAAAGAATTTTAAGACATTCGGCTCAGGATGTAAGAGAAAGCATTAATGAAATATTAAAATATCCTAAATACAGTGCAGGCTCTATGATGACAATAGAGCTTGTGGACTTGAAAAAAGATATGACTGTTGAGGATGCGTTTATGCGCATCAGGAGGACAGGAGTAGATAAGGAAACAATTTATACCTGTTATGTTACCGATGAAAACAGAATTTTGTTGGGACTTGTATCAGTCAAGGATTTGTTGCTTGCTGAACAAAATGAGATAATAGGGGATATTATGGAGCAGAACATAATATATGTTAATACTCTTGATGACCAGGAGTACGCTGCTCAGACCTTTGAAAAATATGACCTTTTGGCTTTGCCTGTTGTTGATAAGGAAAACAGATTAGTCGGAATTATCACTGTCGATGACGCTATTGATGTCTTGCAGGAAGAGGCAACAGAGGATATTGAAAAGATGGTGGCTATCACACCTACAGATAAGCCATATATGAAGACCGGGGTAATAGAAACATTTAAAAAGAGAATACCTTGGCTTTTGTTGTTGATGATTTTATCAACACTTACAAGTGGTATAATAAGTATGTTTGAGGAGTCATTGTCTGTGTGTGTGGTGCTTACTGCATTTATTCCACTGCTGATGGGAACAGGAGGAAACTCAGGAGGACAATCCTCGGCCACGATTATTCGTAGTATGTCACTTGGTGATGTAGAAATGAGTGATATACTAAAGGTAATCTGGAAAGAGATAAGAGTTGCATTTATATGTGGAATTGTTTTAGCAGTTGCTAATTTTGCCAAAATGATGATATTAGACAGTGCAAATATCGTGGCAAACGGATATAGCCCTGCTTTGATTGCAGCAGTGGTCAGTCTTTCACTTTTGGTTACTGTTGTGTTTGCAAAGCTGATTGGTTGTGTATTGCCTATGCTTGCAAAGAAAATAGGCTTTGACCCTGCAGTTATGGCAAGTCCGTTGATTACGACTATTGTTGATGCTATTTCATTAATGGTATTTTTTAATATAGCAGTTATGATTTTAAAGATTTAAACAAAAGACAGAAAGGAATTTATTATGAATACTGCAAACAAAATTACTATTTTAAGAATTATTTTAGTACCAATTTTTATGGCTTTGATGCTGATTGGTAATGATGCCGCGAGAATGTGGGCACTGGCAATATTTATTATAGCATCCATCTCTGACTGGCTTGATGGTTATATTGCAAGGAACTACAATCAGGTGTCAAATTTTGGTAAGTTTATGGACCCATTGG
Source organism: Clostridia bacterium (assembly GCA_017521775.1). Classification (GTDB taxonomy): domain Bacteria; phylum Bacillota; class Clostridia; order UBA1381; family UBA1381; genus RGIG1988. Next base: position 3,978 of record JAFXBO010000100.1, read on the forward strand.
CAGATAAGATTTTGACAACTGCAGCATTTATGGCATTGATGGAAATCGGCAGATTATGGTTTGGCTCTGTTGCGATTATGCTTATTTTGACAAGAGAGTTTATGGTTGCAGGCTTGAGAATGAATGCAAGCACAAATGGAACAGTAATCGCTGCAAGTATGTTTGGAAAGGTTAAAACAGTTGTGCAAATGATTGCAATTATAGCATCAATTGCTCTTACTCATTCTGTTTTCCCTCAGGAAACATCAATCCTTATGACAAATATCTTTGTGTGGGCATCAACAGTTGTGACAGTTGTTTCAGGAATTGATTATCTCTGGAAGAACAGACAGGTATTTTTGAAATGAAGAGAATAACAAGTTGTGTCAGAAAAGCAGTTGAAACTTATGATATGATACAGGGAGGGGACAAGGTTGCTGTCGGAATATCCGGTGGAAAGGATAGCCTTGTTCTTCTTGGTGCTTTGGCAAATTTATCGAGATATTATCCAAAAAAGTTCTCAGTTGTAGGCCTTACACTTGATATGGGCTATGACGAGGACTATTCAAAAATAAAAGAATATTGCAATAATTTCGGAGTAGAGCACCTTGTTAAAAAAACTAATATAAAAGAGGTTATATTTGATTATCGTAAAGAGGAAAACCCTTGTTCGTTGTGTGCCAAAATGAGAAGAGGTGCATTAAATGACTTTGCGATTGAGAATGGTTGCAACAGAGTGGCTTTGGGACATCATAATGATGATGTTTTAGAGACATTTATGCTGAGTCTTTTGTATGAGGGAAGAATTAATTGCTTTTCACCTGTTACGTATTTGGACAGAACGGGGATTTATTCGATAAGGCCATTGATATATGTTAAGGAAAGAGATATTAAGGGCGTTGTGAATAGATGCAATGTTCCTGTTTTAAAAAGCTCCTGCCCTGTTGACGGAGTCACAAAAAGACAAGAGATTAAGGAGATTATAAGAAATCTTGATAAAACGGTTAATCCCGGGATGAAACAGAGGATATTTACTGCTATTGCTAATAGTGAGATACCAGGATGGCAAAAGCAGTGAAACGCTGCCGGTGGCAGAAAAAGTGAGCTGCTTTTGGTTCGGTTTCACAGAGCAGTGCGATTTGATGAGCAATACGACAATGAAACCAGCGGGGAAAATAGTGGGAATCGCTCGCTGTGTTTTAAAATGTATGTACTTTTGAATGACCAAAAGTACGAAAAGTCATTTAAGAGGGGGCACCCTCTTAAAAAACACCCCTATAGATAAAAGGCCCGCACGCTAAAGGTGCTCCAAAAGCCTTTCCCAACCGAGATGCACTACAAAAAAGGGAACAGCATAAATGCTGCTAATGAATTTTATGTAAGAAAAAAGACTGCCGTGTGGCAGTCTTTTTATTTAACCTAATCTTATTGATTCAATAATTTGTGGCTCTCTCGGGCAATCCTGAAAATCTGTATCAACGCTTGCGATTTTATCAACTATTTCAATACCCTCGGTAATTTTTCCGAATGCAGCATATTGACCGTCAAGATGCGGAGAATCCTTATGCATAATAAAGAATTGGCTTGATGCACTGTTTGGAAATGATGTTCTTGCCATTGAAAGAACCCCTCTTGTGTGCTTTAAGTTATTTGTAAAACCATTTCTTGTAAACTCGCCCTTGATTGATTCTGCTTCTTTGTGGTTTCCTTTTTCATCAAAGCCACCACCCTGAATCATAAAATCCTTAATAACTCTGTGGAAAATCAATCCGTCAAAGAATTTATTGTTAACAAGCTCAATAAAGTTTGCAACAGTGATAGGTGCAGTTTCAGGATAAAGCTCTGCTTTCATAACATCGCCATTTTTCATTGTAATTATAATATCGCTCATAATATATTCCTTTCTGTTATCAGTCAATGGAAATTGTCTTAATTATAATTGGTTCTTCAGGAACATCTGCCATGCCATATTGTTCGTATATGGTTGTTTTTGTTTCGGCAATCTCATCAACATATTCCAAGCCTTCTGTAACCTTACCAAATGCAGCATACATACCGTCAAGATGAGGAGAATCTTGGTGTATTATAAAGAATTGACTTGATGCAGAGTTAGGGTCATCTGTTCTTGCCATTGAGAGAACGCCTTTAGTATGCTTTAGTGGGTTATTAAAACCATTGGCACTAAACTCGCCGACAATAACATCAGCTTCTTTAGGAACCATATCCTTATCAAAGCATCCACCCTGGATCATAAAGTCTTTAATAACTCTGTGGAAAATCAAACCATCATAGAAATTATCCTTTGCAAGCTTAACAAAGTTTTCAACAGTTTTTGGTGCAAGCTTTGGATATAGCTCACCTTTCATAATTCCACCATTTTCAAGCTCAATAGTAAATCCGATTGTCTCAGCATAAAGTTCGGCATCGTTAGTTTGAGTTTTATCATCAGTTGTTGTTTGAGTATCTTTCTTTTCGCCACAAGCAGCCAATGACAAAAGCATTGTGCCTGCAAGTATAATTGATAATAATTTTTTCATTTTAATCATTCCTTTTCAAAGTTTTCATGTTCATTATTTGTTTCTTCTAAAACTTCTTCATCATCCTCGTGAGGAGTTTTTGCTGCAGAAACAAGCTTTACACCATCATCAAGACGCATAATACGAACACCTTGAGTCTGTCTTCCGAATGTGCTGATTTCAGCAGTATGAGTTCTTATTATAACACCCTCAGAGGTTATAAACATCATATCATCATCGTCACATACTGTTGCAACACCAGCAAGCTTACCTGTTTTTTCAGTAATCTTATAGGTGAATATACCATAACCACCACGATTTTGAATTTTATATTCAGAAAGCTCGGTTTTTTTGCCATATCCGTTTTCGGTAACAGTTAGGAGTTGAGTGTTTTCCTCAGCAATACAAGCTCCGACAACATAATCATCGCTCTTTAATCTTATACCGCGAACACCCTGAGTTGTTCTTCCTGTTGCACGAACATCAGACTCTTCAAATCTTATCGCAATACCATTTCTTGTGCATATAATAAGATTTTTGTTACCATCTGTTCTGATAACATTTATAAGAGTATCATCCTCGGTTAATTCAATAGCTCTCAAACCTGTCTGACGAATTCTTGAATAATCCATAAGGTCGGTCTTTTTAACAGTACCATTTTTAGTAAAGAATGTTAAATAATCACCGTCTGTAAATTCACGAACAGGTATCATAGAGGTTATCTTTTCACCTGCTTCAAGAGGAAGAAGGTTAACAATGGCAGTGCCCTTGGCTTGTCTGCCTGCTTCGGGAATCTGATATGCCTTTAAGCGATAAACAACACCTCTTGTTGTGAAGAATAAAAGATTATCGTGAGTTGATGTGGTGAAAATCTGTTCAACAAAATCCTCTTCTCTTGTTGTCATTCCTGAAATTCCTCTGCCACCTCTGTGTTGAGATTTATATGTGGCAACAGGTACTCTCTTTGTATAACCACTGTGAGTTAAAGTTATAACAACATCCTCTTCTTCGATAAGGTCTTCAATATCAATATCGTCTGCAACCATAGCAATTTCGGTTTTTCTTTCGTCACCGTCTTTGTTTTTGATTGCAATAAGGTCTTCCTTAACAATATCTAAAACAACCTCTTCGTGAGCTAAAATATTATTGTATTCAGAGATTTTTTCGCAAATCTGCTCATATTCATTTTCAATCTTATCTCTTTCCAAACCAGACAAACGACCTAATTGCATCTGCACGATAGCAGTTGCCTGTGCTTCGGAAAGACCAAACTTTTCGCAAAGAGCGATTTTTGAGTCAGGAATAGATTTTGATGCACGGATAACATTGATAACCTCATCAATATCATCAATAGCAATCTTGTAGCCCTCTAAAATATGGGCTCTTTCTTCGGCTTTAGCAAGGTCATATTTAGTTCTTCTTACAATAACCTCTTTTTGATGGTTTGTGTAATGGTCAATCATTTCACGAAGATTTAGAATCTTTGGAACACCATCAACGAGTGCTAAAAGGATAACTCCGAAGGTATCCTGCATTTGTGTAAATTTATAAAGGTTATTTAAAACAATATTTGCATTGGCATCACGCTTTAGGTCAATAATCAGGTGCATATTTTCGTCGGATTCATCTCTTGTTGATGCAATTCCGTCAATTTTTCCGTCACGCACCAATTCATTAATATGCTTTTCCAGTCTTGCTTTATTAACCTGATATGGAAGCTCGGAAACAACAATTCTTGTCTTTCCTGAATCAAGCTCTTCTATTTCTGCTCTTGCACGCATAATAATTCTGCCACGACCTGTGTGATATGCGCTTCTGATTCCACTTTTTCCCAATATAATACCGGCAGTAGGGAAATCAGGGCCTTGAATAATCTCTGTCAATTCATCAAGAGAAATATCAGGGTCATCAATAGTGGCAATAATTCCATCAACAACCTCGCAAAGATTGTGAGGAGGAATATTTGTTGCCA
>JAFXBO010000101.1 GCA_017521775.1 Clostridia bacterium
ACCAATACTCCATAGGGTATTGTGTTAATTTCCGAGTGCCTGTCCTTGTTTTTATCATCAAACAATGCTTCATTATCAAGTTCGCAAATCAAAAATTCTTTTTTACCTAATATTTTTGCAATTTTCTTTCCTGTTCCACCCATAACATATAAAACTTTACTCTTCGGCACATCACCAACAATATCTTTTATGTATTCAAGAACAGATTTTTCATTCTCTTTCTTAAATTTTCCAAATTTATTATATAATCTTTTTACACCAATGGGAAAGGATTTTGAAAGGTTTAATTCTCCATCACAAAATGCAAGAAGCTGCATACTTCCACCACCCAAATCAATTCCGACACCACTTAATTTGTTTCCGAGAACATATTTGAGAGCGTAAAAGTCACACTCAGCCTCTTCTTTTTCACTCAATAATTCTATTTTGACTCTCTTTTCCACAAATGAGGAAACTTCCAAAAAGTTGTCCACATCACGCATTGCAGAGGTTGCAAAAGCGTGAATATCGGATATTTCTTTTTGGTTAAAGAATTCTATGGCTTTTTTTATTATTTCATCAAGCCATAAAATTCCCTCAAAGCTCATTACTCCATCCTTTGTGTAAGTTAAAATTTCAGACGAGAAAACAAGCTCATCAAATAGTTCTATTTCACTTGTTATATCGTAGCAAACACATCTTATCGTATTTGTTCCGATATCGATTATGCCCATTTTCCCCATCATTTCATACCTCACTTATTTGCAAAGCCCTTATCCATAACAAATTTTGGACCACCCTTGCTCTCTCCAAAATATATCTCATGTATCTTTTCGCAGACGATATCTCTTAAATCCTGTTCAAATCCAACATTTGTAAGAGCAAGAATAGCAAAATCTTCATTAGGAAGATATCTTTGCATTGACCTGAAACCATAGTGTACACCATTTTGCTGATATATTAATTTTCCATTCCAAACATCAACCACACAACCAAAACCAAAGAAGTATCCGTCTTCAGGCTTCCTTAAAACCAATTCCCATGCTTTTTCGCTTAAAATCTTTCTGTTTCTGACAATATCATAAAGAGCCTCAACATCCCTTATAGTTCCTACGCCAAAGGCTGCACCCGATGCTAATTTCAAATTGACATATGGAATTCTCTGAATCTTTCCATCAACCTTTTCATATCCAATTGCCATATTTTCAATTTCGGTATCACCTTCATCACAACAAGCTGTTTTCATTCCAAACTCTTTGAATAACACATTTTCTAAGTATTCCTTTAACGGCATATTGTGGAATTTTTCGAGAATCATAGACATTATAATAAAATTGGTATTTGTATATCTTTCTTTTTCGCCAGGTGCAAAATACATAGGCTTTTCGCAAAGCTTAATCATATCTTCCTCAAAATCAACATCTCTCTTTACACTCTGGTCCTCAGCTGATGAAATTTCATAAAGTCCACTCCTATGTAGCATAATATTTTCTAATGTTAATCTGTCATCAAGATTTTTCGCACATTCAAGATACTCACCAGGATGTGCATATATATCAACCTTACCTTGGTCATATAGCTTCATAATAGCTATTGCAACAAAGAACTTTGTCATGGAATATAATCTGAACCTTGTATCATCTGTTATAGGTGTTTTTTCCTCTTTATTTGCACAGCCAAGGTACTCTTTAAAAATCACCTTGTCCTTATCAATTATCTCAATTATACCTGAAAGACCTTCTTTTTGTGCATAATCCAATAACCATTCTCTCAATCTATTTTCCTTTAGTCCCATAGTAACTCTCCTATTCTGATCTTATTTCTTGAAATTCTCTTTGCATCAATTATAACATAGAACAAAAAAAAATGCAATAAGCTTATAGCTTATTGCATTTTGAGATTAGTCGTTAGACACCTTTATTACCTCTTTACCGTTGTAATAACCGCAAGCCTTACAAACTCTATGAGGCATCTTATATTCGTGACACTGTGGACATTCAACCATTCCAGGAATAGCTAATTTCCAGTTAGCACGTCTTTTATCTCTTCTTGATCTCGATACTTTACCCTTAGGTACTGCCATCTCAATCGCACCTCCTATTCGCTTTCGGAATTTTTAATGATTTGAGCCAATGCTTCCCATCTTGGGTCTATCTCGTCATCGCTGCAATCACATTCTTTAATATTTAAATCCTGACCACACTTAGGACAAAGTCCCTTGCAATCTTCTTTACACAGGTATTTCCCTGAGGCATTCAAAAAGAAATTGTCAATCACAATATCTCCTAAGTCAACCTCATGACCGGAAAAAACTATTATGTCTTCATCTGTTGAATTAGCGTCCTCATCTCTTACGAGAATTTCAGAAATATCAAATTCAACATCCTCATAAACCGTCACTCTGCAACGAGCACAATGTGCCTGCAGTTTGCCGGTTACTTTAGCTGTAAAATGCAGAGACTTGGTATTATTGGTGATTTTTCCATCGATAAAAAGTCCATCGGGAAAAGATAAATCTTCACCCAAAAACTCTGTGTCCGACAGCTTGCACACGCCATTAACGGGCATAGTGCCACCGTAATCCTTCAATATCTGGGATAGGTCACAAATCATATAATAATTCTCCGTTTCTAAGCTATGAAATTAAGTTAAATTATTTCAATTCAACCTTTGCGCCAGCTTCTTCCAACTTAGCCTTCATTGCTTCAGCTTCTTCCTTAGCAACGCCTGTCTTCAATGACTTTGGAGCACCGTCAACTAATTCTTTTGCTTCCTTCAAGCCAAGACCTGTAAGTTCTCTTACAACTTTGATTACGCCAAGCTTTGAAGCACCTGCATCAGCAAGTACAACTTCAAACTCTGACTGTTCTGCAGCAGCTGCGCCGCCTTCAGCAGCAACACCTGCAACCATAACTGGAGCAGCAGCTGATACGCCGAATTCTTCTTCCATAAGCTTAACAAGCTCTGCAACCTCTAACAATTTTAATTCCTTGATATCATCAAGTATCTTTTGAATATCTGCCATTTTATTGACCTCCTAAAATAAATAAATTATCAGACAATTTCTTGTCAAAAGTTAATTATTCTGCATCTGCAGTTTCTTCTGCTGCTGGAGCTTCCTCAACCGGAGCTTCTTCAGCAACTGGAGCTTCCTGTGCAACTTCTGCTACTGGAGCTTCCTCTACAGGAGCTTCTTCAACCGGAGCTTCTGCAGGTGTTTCTTCTTGAGCAGGTTGTGCTTCTGCTTCCTTCTTTGCAACTAAGTCAGCAATTTCTACGCCGCCTTCTGCAATTGTGCTAAGCAATCTTGCAAGTCCCGAAATAGGGGAATTCAAGCTGCCCATAATCTTTGCAATAAGAGTTTCCTTGCTTGGAGTCTTTGCAAGAGTTTTGATTTCGTCTAAAGACAAAACCTTACCGTCCATAAAACCTGATTTGATTTCCAAAGTCTCATTTTCCTTTGCAAAATCAGCTAATACCTTTGCAGGAGCAACTGCATCGTCTGAAACTGCCAAAGCTGTTGGACCGTGTAAAATTGAATCTAAGTCTTCAAGACCTGTTTGATTTGCTGCTAAACGAAGTAATGTGTTCTTTACAACAAAGTACTTAACACCAGCTTCTCTTAAATTGTTTCTCAATTTTGTATCTTCTTCAACAGTCAAACCTCTGTAATCAACAAGGACACCTGTTGTAGCGCCATTCAAAACTTCGATCAATTCAGCAACTTGTGCTTTCTTTGCTTCTAAAACCTTCTCACTTGGCATTTAACATTTCACCTCCTGTAAAAATGCTTTTGCCTTCAAAAAAATGAAGGCTCTTTGCCACAGACACGCAAAGAGCCATTAGTAAACTGAAATATGTTAACTAAATACTACCCTCGGCAGGACTTACCTTTTTGCCTGCTGTCTGCGGATTTATATTTACTCGTGGGATTATACCACAAATAAAACCGAATGTCAATAGAAATTATAAAATTTCTGTAAATTAAAGCTTTGATGCATTAATTCTGATGCCAGGTCCCATTGTTGAAGCAACTGCAACGCTTCTTAAATATTGTCCCTTAGCAGCTGATGGCTTAGCCTTGATAACAGCTCCCATCAATGCTTCAAAGTTCTCAGCCAACTTTTCCTTACCGAAAGAAACCTTTCCGATTGGGCAGTGGATGATATTTGTTTTGTCAAGCTTATATTCAATCTTACCTGACTTAATTTCAGCAACAGCCTTTGCTACATCCATTGTAACTGTTCCTGCTTTTGGTGATGGCATCAAGCCCTTAGGACCTAAAACCTTACCCAAACGACCAACTACACCCATCATGTCAGGTGTTGCAACAACAACATCAAAATCGAACCAGTTTTCGTTTTGAATTTTTGTCACAAGTTCCATTTCGCCAACATAATCTGCACCAGCAGCAGTAGCTTCATCAGCCTTTGGTCCCTTAGCGAAAACCAAAATCTTAGCCACTTTACCTGTTCCGTGTGGAAGAACGATAGCTCCTCTTACCTGTTGGTCTGCGTGTCTTGAATCAACGCCTAGCTTGATATGAGCTTCAACTGTTTCGTCAAACTTAGCCTTTGCAGTCTTTGTGATAAGCTCCATAGCTTCGGCAGGGTCATATTGCATAGCTTTATCAATAAGCTTTACACTGTCCTGATATTTTTTTCCTCTAAACATATTATTTCCTCCTTATGTGGTCAAGCAAGGCGTATGCGCCTCTCCCACTGATTTTAAAATTGCTTTTCGTGGCAATTAATCTCCCACTACAATACCCATACTTCTTGCTGTACCAGCAATCATGCTCATAGCCGCTTCAACACTTGCTGCGTTCAAGTCAGGCATTTTTTGTTCTGCGATAGCCTGCAAATCAGCCTTTGAAACTGTTGCAACCTTTGTTCTGTTAGGAACACCTGATCCGCTTTGAATTTTGCAAGCTTTCTTAAGTAAAACTGCAGCGGGTGGAGTCTTTGTGATGAATGAGAATGAACGGTCTGCATAAACTGTAATAACTACAGGGATGATTAGACCTGCATCCTTCGCTGTCTTTTCGTTAAATTCCTTAGTAAACTGCATAATGTTAACACCATGCTGTCCAAGTGCAGGACCAACCGGTGGAGCCGGTGTTGCTTTACCTGCAGGAATTTGTAACTTGATATAACCTACTATTTTTTGTGCCATAAAGGCCACCTCCTATTAATTTGCAGAAAAATCTGCATAATGTGGTAATTGCGGGCTTTTCGCCCTCCCACTGTTACCAGAGGGATATATATAAACACCATAAAAGCGTTTATAAACTAATTTTTAATTCAGTCAAGCAATGTAACCTGACTGTGCTCAACCTCGACAGGAGTTTCTCTGCCGAACATTGAAACCATAACGGTAATTTTTCTTGTTGCCTCGTTAACTTCAGCAACTCTTCCTGAGAAGCCTTCCATCGGACCTTGTTTGATGCTCACATGGTCACCAACGCCGATTTCGATATTTTGCATTCTGATATTTGTAAATCCAAGCTTTTCAACCTCTTCGGGCATAAGCGGAACAGGCTTTGAGCCAGGGCCTACAAATCCTGTAACACCTCTTGTGTTACGGACAACATACCAACTCTCGTCATTCATAATCATATTAATGATTACATATCCGGGGAAAACTTTTCTTTTAACTATTTTTTCAACACCGTCTTTGTCTTCGACAACATCCTCCAATGGAACCTGAACATCCAAAATCAAGTGTTCAATTCCACGGTTTTCAACTGATTTCTCAATGTTTGCCTTAACCTTATTTTCATATCCGGAATAGGTATGGACTATATACCACTTTGCTTCTTCGTTCATAATAACTCTCCTTTTTTACAGAAGATTTGTCACAAAGTCTATAAGCCAACCAAACACAACATCGCATACTGACAAGATAATACCTGTTATAACGATGAAAGCCAAAATGATAAGGGTATTGTTGATTAATTGATTCTTGCTTGGCCATGTAACCTTTTTCAATTCAGCTTTTGTTTCTCTGAAAAATTTAGCAAGCTTATTTGCATTTTTCTTAGTTGTTTCAGCCATATTAATCACTCCTTATATTATTTTGTCTCTTTGTGAAGAGTATGCTTTCTGCAGAATCTGCAATACTTGTTCATTTCCAATCTGTCCGGATCGTTCTTCTTGTTCTTCATAGTATTATAGTTTCTTTGCTTACACTCTGAACATGCCAATGTTATTTTAACTCTCATGGTCTACACCTCCGTTTAGTAGTTATATAGTTATTTCGGATAGCTTTTTGACAGTTTTTTCATGACACGCAAAAAAAAAGAAGCTACACCTCAATCGTAGATAGTATAACACAGATGTCAATAGCTTGTCAAGTATTTTTTTTATTTTTTTCAATTATTTTGCAGAGCGGAGAAATTGGCAAATCCAACTTCTCCGCCCGAACCTATCTGTTCTTTTCATATAATATCTTTAAGCCTTTCAGCATCATATTCTCATCACACAAAATTTCGTGATTACAATGTGGGATTAAAAACTTTGCAAGACCCCCTGTTGCTAAAACTGTTGTCTTTTCGCCAAGCTCTTTTTCAATTCTGTCAATCATTCCGTCCATCATTGCTGCATTTCCATAGACTGCACCACTTTGCATACATTCAATGGTGTTTGTTCCTATAACACTTTTTGGTGCTTCAATTTTTATTGCAGGAAGCTGTGATGCATTATCAAACAATGCATTCATGGCAGTTTTCACTCCCGGAAGAATTGAAACTCCTAAAAATTCGTAATTTTTATCAATTACCGAAATTGTTGTCGCAGTTCCCATATCAAAAATTATTAATGGTGGCTTATACTTATCAAGTGCAGCAACTGCTGCAACAATCAAATCGTTTCCTAATTCATCAGGATTTTTGGTGTTGATCTTCAAACCGTGCTCCATATGGACATCAACCTCAATAGGTTCATAGCCTGTTACTGTGAAAACTGCATTTTTCAACACATTCGTAATCGGAGGAACAACAGATGAAATGATTGCACCACTTATTTTATTCATATCAACATCATATATGTCAATAAGATTTTTGAATATTACTGCATACTCTGCTTCTGTTTTGTTTCTGTCGGTTGATAATCTGCATTCAAAGAAAATCGCTTCTTTTTCAATACAACCAACAACTATATTGGTGTTCCCAACATCTAATGCTAAAATCATATCTTATCCTCTTTTTATATTTAAAACTCTTAAAATAACAGGACTCAAAACAATATTCAACACAAGTTCTATTACAAAATTAAAGCTGAATATTGTAACTAAAAATGCTGTTATATTCCCATACCATTCAACCAGTGTGGGTATAAAAAACAATACACATCCTATCAAAAACACACCTGTGTTGGCAATAGGACTCAAAATTGATGCCAATGCCGTTGCAAATGTTTTATTTTTTCCCTTTAAAAGCTTATAAGTCAACGCAGGAATAACACCACTTGCAATTCCCTTTAAAAGAACCGTTGCAAAAGTTGCAAGAGGGGCAACTGCCCAAAAAGGTGCTGCATCTCCTGTGAAAAGCACAGCAGCTCCAAACACCAAGCCAAGCCACGCACCCATTCCCACACCACAAGTCAAAGCACCGATAACAACAGGCGTAAGGGACAATGTAATTGAAAATGTACCAAATCTTATAGCCATACTGATATACTGCAAAACAATTACAAGTGCTGTGAGTATAGCACCCAAAACCATAGTGTTAGTTGACATTTTTCTTGTGTTTTTCATAATAATTCCTCCGTACTGTTAATAATACAATTATATAAAAAGATAAAAATTTTGTCAACATTTTGAGAAAAAAAGCTGTGAAAAAATCACAGCTTTTTATATCATACATCCATTAAAATTGGCAAAATCATAGGTGAGCGATTTGTTGTTTCATATATATATTTAGAAATATTGTTTTTTACTGTTGCCTTAACTGTCAGCCAATCACTGTTGCCACTCTTATTGCACTTTTCAAGGCTTTCTCTTGCAACCTCACGAACATGCTCAATTATATCCTCTGATTCCATGACATATACAAATCCTCTTGAGATTATATCAGGACCGGAAACAAGCTGACCTGTTTTTGAATCAATAGTAGCAACAACTATAATAAGTCCATCCTGCGCAAGAAGCTTTCTGTCACGAAGAACTATGTTTCCAACATCTCCGACACCAAGACCGTCAACCAAAATCTTTCCTGAATGCACAGCCCCTGAAATTCTTGCTCCGTTTTCGTCAAATTCAAGAATGCTGCCGTTTGAAAGAATGAAAATATCCTCTTCAGCCATACCGATTTTCTCTGCTAAATTCTTGTGGAACACAAGATGACGGTGCTCTCCGTGAACAGGTATGAAATATTTTGGCTTTACAAGTGCCAGAATTAATTTTAATTCCTCAGCGCAGGCGTGTCCTGAAACGTGGACATCTGCAAGGGCTTTATAAACAACCTCTGCGCCGATTTTAAACAGCTCATTAATAACTGCTGAAACAGACTTTTCATTTCCCGGAATTGGTGTTGCAGAAATTATAACAAGGTCATTTTTTGTAATTTCCACTTTTCTGTGGTCGGAAAATGCCATTCTTGTTAAAGCACTCATAGGTTCTCCCTGACTTCCTGTTGTTATAATAACAAGCTGTTCAGGATTATATTTTCCTATGCTGTCAATATTTATCAAAACACCCTGAGGCACCTTCATATATCCGAGCATAACGGAAATTTCAACAATGTTTTCCATACTTCTGCCTGAAACTGCAACCTTTCTTCCGTTTGCAGCTGCAGCATTAATAATCTGCTGAACTCTGTGCACATTTGATGCGAAAGTTGCCACAATAATTCTCTTTTTGCAGTTCTTGAAAAGGTTTTCAAAATTCTCTCCAACGCTTCTCTCACTCATTGCATAACCGGGCCTTTCGGCGTTGGTACTGTCTGATAAAAGTGCCAAAACACCTTGTTTTCCAAGCTCACCAAGTCTTGCAAGGTCAATCATATCACCAACAATTGGTGTTGAGTCAATCTTAAAGTCACCCATATGCAAAACTACCCCTTGTGGAGTGTTTATTGCCAAAGCGACCGAGTCGGCAATTGAGTGGTTTGTTCTTATAAATTCAACCTTGAAATATTGTCCTGCCGACACAACCGAGCCTGCTCTTACATTAACAACCTTGACGCTTGATAAAAGATTATGCTCCTTTAGTTTATTCTCAACAAGCGCAATGGTTAATCTTGTTCCATAAACTGTTGTATTTATACTCTTTAAAAAGTATGGTAAACCTCCGATATGGTCCTCGTGTCCGTGCGTCAAAAAAACACCCTTAAGCTTAGATGCATTTTTCTCAAGGTACGAAATGTCATTGATAACCAAGTCAACTCCGGGCATTTCATCGTCAGGGAATGACATACCACAGTCAACCACAATTATCTCATTACCATACTCAATGGCAGTCATATTTTTCCCTATCTCGTCCAGACCACCTAATGGTATGATTTTCAGTTTTAAATTTTTTGCCACAAATTTTACCTCCTGTTTTTTAAATTTTTTCCGTTCATTTCTTCTTATATATATCATAACACAAATTTGTGTAATCGTCAAATTTATTTTACCAAAAATTAGAATAAATATACTAAGACCGTCTGAAATCCAGACGGTCTTTACAATTATTTCTTTATAATTCTATGGAAAACTTTCTTTCCTTTTTTAACGATTAGTCCGTTTTCGGTGAACAAATCATCTGTTACCTTCATATTTACATCTGTAACCTTAACATCATTAACTGAAAGACCGTTTTGTTGAACAAGTCTTCTGCCCTCGCCCTTTGAAGGAACGAAATTGATGCTAACAAGCATATCAAGAAGTGTTTTGTCCTCAAAATCTGCAATATTTACTTCTGTTGTAGGCATATCGGCACTCACTCCGCCATTTGCAAAGATAGCTTCAGCTGCATCTTGTGCTTTTTTTGCTTCTTCTTCGCCGTGCACAAGCTTTGTTACTTCATATGCTAAAATCTTCTTTGCCTTATTAAGCTCCCTGCCTTCCCATTTTTCCATTTCGTGAATCTCTTCCATCGGAATGAAGGTGATAAGCTTTAAGCAGTTAATTACATCATCGTCCTGAACATTAACCCAGTACTGATAGAAATCATAAGGCTTACATTTTTCAGGGTCTAACCACAAAGCACCCTTTGCAGTTTTACCCATTTTCTTACCCTCTGATGTAGTTAAAAGTGTAAATGTCATTCCGTAAACTTGTGTCTGGTCTTTTCTTCTGCATAATTCAAGTCCGCCAAGAATATTTGACCACTGGTCATCTCCACCCAGCTCGATTTTACAGCCATACTTTCTGTTTAACATCAAAAAGTCATAGCTTTGCATTAACATATAGTTAAATTCAAGGAAAGAAAGACCTTTTTCAAGTCTTTGCTTAAAGCACTCTGCAGTAAGCATCTTGTTAACAGAAAAGCATGAGCCGATATCTCTCAAAAATTCAACATAATTAAGATTTAGAAGCCAGTCTGCGTTATTAACCATAATTGCCTTACCATCTGAAAAATCAATCAGGTTTGACAATTGCTTTTTAAAAATTTCACAGTTATGATTAATTGTTTCTGTTGTCATCATAGAACGCATATCTGTTCTTCCTGATGGGTCACCGATATGTCCTGTACCACCACCAACAAGTGCGATTGGTCTGTGACCTGCATCCTGCATATGCTTCATTACAACCATTTGCAAGAAATGACCAACATGCAAGCTGTCGGCAGTAGGGTCAAAGCCAATATAAAAGGTTACCTTTTCCTTGCCCAAAAGCTCTCTGATTTCATCAGCATGAGTTGTTTGAGCAATCAAGCCTCTTTCCATCAAAATGTCGTATACATTTCTTTCCATTTTATTTTCTCCTTTGATTTATTTCTCCAAAACTATCGTTTCTAATGGGTAGAGAAATTGAATGCAGATTGCTGTTTTGCAGCACAGGTGCTGTACTTGTGTACCGCCCTGTGCAAAAAAATAGTAATATGCGTCAATTTATTAACCCATTATATAAACTCGACCTCAATTTCTTGTACCTTTGGTTCTCTGTTTTCAAAGAACTTTGTTGCAACCTGTTCAAATAATGCATAGCTCAAAACATCTTCATCCTGCTTTATCCACTGTGCACATTTCTTCTTCAAATCCTCTAATTCAGGCTTTATTAAATCTGCAGGTCTGCAGGTTATTGGCTCTTCATCACCTATAATCTTCTTTCTGAACTCATCAGAAATCGGAACAGGAGTTCTGCCATATTCACCCTTGACAATTCCCTTTGTTTCCTTTGAAACCATTTTATATCTTTCACCCATTAAAACATTCAGAACTGCCTGGGTTCCAACAATCTGACTTGTTGGAGTAACCAAAGGTAACCAACCCAAGTCCTCACGGACTCTTGGAATTTCCTTTAGAACTTCTTCAAACTTATCTTCTGCATTTTGTTGCTTTAATTGTGAAACAAGGTTTGAAAGCATTCCACCTGGAACCTGATATTTTAATGTGTTGATATCAACACCCAAAACCTTTGTATTCATCAAGCCACTTTCAAGATACTTTTCTCTCAAAGGCTTGAAATAATCTGCAATCTCTGTTAATGCATCAAGATTGATGCCTGTGTCATAGCCTGTTCCCTCCAATGCCTTGACCAACGGCTCTGTTGCAGGCTGACTTGTTCCCATTGACAAAGGTGAAAGTGCACAGTCAACCACATCAACACCTGCCTCAATAGCCTTTAAGTATGTCATTGAGCCAACACCAGATGTATAGTGAGTGTGTAATTGAATAGGAACTTTAACTGCCTTCTTAAGCTCTGTTACAAGCTTTTCGGCTTCATACGGAATTAGCAATCCTGCCATATCCTTGATACAAATCGAATCTGCACCACAGTTTTCATATTCCTTTGCTAATTTTACAAAGAAATCAATGTTGTGAACAGGACTTATTGTGTAAGAAATTGCTGCCTGAACATGACCGCCCTCTTTCTTTGTTGCATTAATTGCAGTCTGAAGGTTACGGATATCATTTAAAGCATCAAAAATTCTTATAATATCAATACCATTTGCAACTGATTTCTGGACAAAATATTCAACAACATCATCAGCATAGTGACGGTATCCCAAAATATTCTGACCTCTGAAAAGCATTTGCAATGGTGTGTTTTTTGCTTTATCTTTAATCTTTCTCAGTCTTTGCCAAGGGTCTTCATTCAAAAATCTCAAGCAGGCATCAAAAGTAGCTCCGCCCCATGCTTCCAAGGAATGATAGCCAACCTTGTCAAGCATTTCGACAGCAGGCAAAATTTCGTCTGTTGTCATACGAGTAGCAATCAACGATTGGTGAGCATCTCTTAATACTGTTTCGGTAATTTTAACCGGTTTATTATTAGCCATCTTATTTTCTCCTTAAATTAGATATTTGTGAACATTGACAAGAATACGCCTGCTGCAACTGC
>JAFXBO010000102.1 GCA_017521775.1 Clostridia bacterium
AGACCAAAGGTTATCCACTTGATAATATTTCTGCAAATCAGGTTCCACCCAATTACAAGGATACCTTCCGTAAAGGCAGTAATAGTAATAGTCTACCTGCTCCAAAAATCTTCTCCACTTAGTATTTAAGGGAACATCTTTTACTGAGGCATACTTATAACCATCTTCATCAGTCATATCTTCCTCAGTAAATTCAAGGGAATCAAAGCAGCTTACATAAACAAAATCATCATTGGGGCATTCATCTCTGTCAGTATCTCCTGCTCTTTGCTCAAAGTTCTCTAAATGATTCAAAACCCACTCTATCTGGGTATCTCTCTGAGCCTTGACCTCAGAAGTCCATTCACCATCCATTGTTTTGAATGCTTCATAAAGGTCTTCTACAAAATAGGGCAAGAACTTAAAAAGCACATACTCCAAACCCAAAGTATATCTGTTGTAAGGGAAGAGTTCTAATTTATAAAAGTCATAATTCTTAGGAACTTTCTTTCCCTCTGCATCTCGCCCTGCAAATTGCGAAATCTGAGGGAAGTCTATTCCATCAGATGTGGCTTTGAAAGACACACCAATTTCTTGGAACTCAGGAAGTGCATTGAGTTCTTCCAAATATGCTAAAACATTTTTGCCCTGCAAATGCAAGTCATTCAGCATAACCTCATACAGGTTCTTCTTCAAGTGGACAAATAAGTTAAAGAAAGGGAAGTCGTCTGCTAACCCTTCAACATCCCCACCACTATGATAATCATAAACAAGTTTAAGTTGCTCATCCATTATTTGATGAATTCCACTTAAATATGATTTTATCTTTTCTCTTGTCATAAGAGCCTCCTCTTGTGTTCTTGATTTTTTGATTTCTTGACATCAAATTATTAAAACCAGTATAGCACATTTACCTCTATATTTCAATTAGGTGAAGCCTTTGGAGGATTCCCCGACCTTTGATTTTTTATCATACTATAATATCAGGTATAGACCATATTCAATTTGTCAAAGAGGCCCTTCGCGCGCAACAAGAACGGAGGTATAATCCAAACAATATCATAACATTGTTTGTTCCACATAAGAAAAGGAGGAATTTAATGTCAAAGCAAAGAACTATCACCATGACTGGCTATTATAGAGTCAGTACTAAGGCAGAGAGTCAGAAAACCTCATTTAAGGCGCAGCCTGCTCTTTTTAGAACCCTTCTGTCCCTGCCTGAATATAAACACTATCGACCTGCCAGCCGGTTTTATTTTGATTATGGTACTTCGGGCACAAAACTTAACAGACCCGGATTCAAGCAGATGTTAGAAGATGCAGGACTTGATGTTGAGATTGAGGATAAGAAGAAAATCCCTCACCCTGAATATCCTGACAAACTTATGAACCAGCGCATCTACAAGGTATCTGTTAACCCCAGTAAGAAACCTTTATTTGAGGAAATCTGGATTAAAAACACCAGTAGATTTGCTCGCAACATCAATGGATATCAAATCCTACAAACCCTTAGACTTGCAGGTGTCTTTGTCTTCTTTATTGATATGGGACTCACTACCCGAAATGAGGAGGATATGCCTGCTATCAGAAAAAGACTTGATGAGGATATGGCCTATTCTGAGCAGAATAGCCGAAACAGAAAAATCACTCAGATTCAATATGAGCAGGAAAACCGGCTTAGTGGACACCCTTATGGCTATGTTTATCACAAGAAAACAAAATCCTCTAACCCATACTACACCATTCATCCTACGGAGAGTGAGGTAGTGAAGAAAATCTTTGACTACTGCATAGAGGGATTAGGAACTGTCGCCATAGGAAAGCGACTTGCTGCAGAAGGACATCTAAACAGAAGTGGTAAACCATTCTCGGATAGCTCCATTAAGAAAATCCTTGATAATGAGAAATATATGGGATTAAACACCTGTGGTAAGTTCACTACGGGTACACTTTTTGAAAAGTTGGATAGTGCCAAAGTCAGAGATGATTACAAAAGCAGACTATCAAAAAGTGAGGGTCTTCCTGCTATTATCACTCCTGAAATATGGGAGGCTGCACATACAGCAATTAGGAGCAGACAAACTAATCCCAAAGACCCCCATAGTCGTGGGACAACCATTCCACGACACCCATATAAGGATTTGCTCACTTGCAGCTTGTGTGGCAATCATTTTGTCTATGATAATAATGGTGGTAGAGGGTTCTTCAAATGTGCTACCAAAGCAAAAGATGGAATCAAGGCTTGTAATTGCAACAACCTGTTTGTCTATAAACTTGATGAGTTCATCAAGAACCTTCAGAATGGTGGAATCTACTCACTAATACAAACTGACTATGAGATGACTATCATATCTCTCATCACCCTTATTGAATTATACTTAGACAAATACAAGAACCCTCACGATATTTCACAGAGTACCGAGGAATATAAACTCTTGCAAGAAGAGTTGGAATCCTCACAGAAAGTGCGAGACAACCTTTTGGATATGCTTCTTTCTTCTTCTTACAGTGAAAGCAGCTTTAAAACCTTCAAAGAAAGAGTTGATGAAATCGAAGAAAAAATAAAATCCATAGAGACACAAATGGAAGAACTGCTCACTTCTCCAGCAGAAGTAGCTAAAACTTTGGAGAACATTTTCGCCATCACTTTTCAGGAGTTCACTCTATTTGAGCAAAGAAAGAAAAAATACACTTCTGATGAAGTTCTACAAATGCTCTCTAAAATCAAAATCTATGGAATGACAGCAAATAACTCAGGAGGCAGACCACCTGCTACCATACTTGTTCCTATCTTGAAGTCCACAGAACAAGCACAAGGGTTGATTAACTTAGGGTTTGAAACTTTTGGATACAGGTATCGAAATACACTTCCTAACTATGAATCACCTGAGGATTTTATTTCAAAAAGAGTAGGTCATCAATCTATTGAGGATGTCAACCCTGTAGATAGAGATGATTTGCCCGCCTGCGAAAGAGAAAAGTACTACACACCTGCACCTAAAGGAAAAAGGCAATGGCCTACAACTTCAAGCAAATATCTTTTTCTCAACGAAGCCTATTACACACACGATGGAGAAATTGGTTATATTCAAGATTTAGGTGTAAAAGAAAACTCTACACTCCAACAACTGAAAAGCTATACAAACAAACTTTATATGGAGTTCTTGAAAACCCAAAAACTCCACACCTTTGCATAAAAAGAGGAGCAACACTTAACTTGGTGTTGCTCCTCTTTGATGCTTCATACTAATCAGCTAAATCTTGAAAAAATGCGAAGTATAGTGTATAATATATGATATCAATTTTTTAGCAAAATGGAGAAAAATGTGTGCATAATATTTCGATGTTATTCGTCTGTTATTCGGTCGATAACACTGATAAAATTTTTTCATTTTCCGTATTTTGAGATATTATACCACCTCAAAAACAAGGGGTTTGAGAATCTTGCAAACTCTGAAACCCTTGATTTGCAAAGGTTTTCCCAAGCACGGAGTTCCTCTTACCTCGT
Source organism: Clostridia bacterium (assembly GCA_017521775.1). GTDB lineage: Bacteria > Bacillota > Clostridia > UBA1381 > UBA1381 > RGIG1988. Next base: position 3,488 of record JAFXBO010000102.1, read on the forward strand.
AGCGATGACTGGCCCGCCTGGCTCAGGCAAATCCATGCTGGCCCGCCGTCTGCCCGGAATTCTGCCGGATATGACGCGCCAGGAAGCCCTGGAAACCACCGAGGTCCACTCCGTCATGGGTCTGACCTCCGCTGCCCAGCCCCTCATCGCCCACCGCCCCTTCCGCTCCCCTCATCACACCATGTCCCCCGTGAGCCTGGTGGGCGGCGGCATCAATCCCACGCCGGGCGAGATCTCGCTGGCGCACAACGG
>JAFXBO010000103.1 GCA_017521775.1 Clostridia bacterium
GAGCTATGTTGAGAGTTGGATTTGTGGTCAGGCAATGCTATCACCATATACCAAGCAGACCTTTGGTATGTATGATGGTAAAGCTGAATCTGTCACCATGCGCTTTCCCAACAATATGGTTGGTACAGTCTTGGATAGATTTGGTAGAGAGGTTACTATCATGAAGGCTGATGACAGGCACTTCAGAATCACTGGCCCCATCGCTGTCAGTCCTCAGTTCTATGACTGGGTGTTTGGTCTGAAGAACATGGTGACAATTGAAAGTCCTCAGTCAGTTGTAGATGGCATGAAAGAAATGTTGTCTGCTGTTGGAAAGAGATATGAAGAGTTGCAGTACCCCTGCTTTCCTGTTGAGGGAGAGCAGGGGCATATTATTACATTTTCGCCAAGAGTTCAGCTTTCTTTTTCTGGAACTCTTCATCAGTCAGGATACCCTGCTCATGAAGTTTTGCAAGTTTAGCAATCGCATCAGCAGTATCACTTGCAGTTTCCTTGGGCTGAACAATCTGAACCTGTTGCGGACGGTTTTCGGAATACACTTTTCCGTTTGCCGGTTGCAGTCCGCCAGTCAGAATGCGGATGAAATCAACAAATGCCCACACGGAAGTTACAACACCATACAGGAGAAATAGCAACACAAAAATTACTTCTACAAGCGTGGATGCTCTTCCGTAAATAAAATTAGTCATATAGTAGGTATAGGCAATAATGAGACTCACAAAACCGCAAGTCTGAATGGCTCCTTGTTTCTTGTAGCCTAAATAGTAGCGATGAACACCCCAACCGCCTAACAAGAATGCCAGAATCGCTCCTACAGCTTTGGAAACATATGCACCGTCAGATACATTCTGTGGCACAACATGAACAGGTTCTTTTTTTGTTGTTCTATTGCCGAAATCAAATGCGGTCATACCGAAGCCAGCAACAAAACCACCAATCAAGGTACTGACAACAGAAACAACTGCCCCTTTGATTACTCCAGTCATAGAAAGGATAGCAATGCTGTCAGTAACATTTCTTCCCATGATAAAATTGCCACCAACAGCAACCACCAAGCCGATCAAACCAATGATGATGGCAGCAGCAGTCGAATGAAGAGCTTTTTTGCCAACCCTATTGAAAAAACAGCATGAAGCCACTGCGGAACAAATAAAGAGCACCACAGCAGACAATGTTGTCTTGGAATAATAATCACCAAATGTTATGCGACCAGCTATTACATCAATAGGTGCAAGCACAAACATGAATGCAAATACCATCGCCAAAGCCAATGCAATAATGCCAAACAGGATTTTTTTGCCTTGCATAAGAACACCTCTTATTCAAAATCATACCTCAATTATACAACACTCGACCTGTATCAACAAGCACAAAAAGTATTTCTCATTGAAACATATATCCAATATCTCAAAAGATGTATATTATTCTCTCTATTATCTGTGGAAGGCGTTTGGCTCTTGGCGCCTATTACTTGCTGTATGTTCTATCAGGACACAGCAAAGTTTCAAAAAGTTGTACAGTCTTGTATGATAGTTGCCAGATTATACAGAAAGTTGGTGTTGCTTAATGGCAAATGCTGAACATAAACTGAAAATCGTCCACCTGATGAACATTTTCAGAAGAGAGACAGATGCGCAGCATCCCATCTCTATGTCAGAAATCAAGAAAAAGCTCGCAAAACACTTGAGCAATCATGAGCCTGATCGCAAGGCGATCTATGATGACTTCGATGCGCTGGAGGCTTATGGATTCATTGTTCATCGCGAACCCAATGGAAAAAGGTACTACCTTGAAAATCCTGATTTCACCTACAATGAAGTGCGCATGATTGCTGACTGTGTTTCTGCTTCCAAGTTTTTGAGTGAGCGCCAGGCGCGCAATCTGATCGAAAAGCTGAAGGGACTCTGTACTGTGTATGATAGCAGCAAGCTGACAAGGCAAGTTATTGTACAGAACAGAACTCGCACTGACAATGATGAGTCCAGGGATGAGCTGGACAAGATCTTCCAGGCGATCAATGAGTGCAAGCAGATTTCCTATTCATATTTTGACTATGATTTAAGGAAGCAGCGCAAGTATCGCTACAAGGAATACATCAAGTGTATCAGCCCTTGGGCAGTCATTTATGACAACAACTTCTATTACCTCCTGGCTTATGATGGCAAAAAGATGCGAGTCTATCGCATTGACCACATGGAAGGTGTTGAGGTTGAAGAGGCGGAGGCTGAGGGGCTGGAGGAGTTCAAGAAGATCAAGCTCTCTGACTACACCAAGCAGACCTTTGGCATGTACAGTGGCGAGCTTCAGTCTGTCACCATGCGCTTCCCCAACAACATGGTTGGTACTGTTCTGGATCGCTTTGGCAGAGAAGTCACCCTCATGAAGGCAGATGACAGACACTTCAGAATTACTGTCCCCATCGCTGTCAGTCCTCAGTTCTATGGCTGGGTGTTTGGTTTGAAGAACATGGTGACAATTGAAAGTCCTCAGTCAGTTGTAGATGGTATGAAAGAAATGCTGGCTGCTGTTGAAAAAAGATATGAAGATCTCAAAGGGTCGCAGTAAGTTGCGACTCTTTTCTTTGTAAAGGAAAATTGACAGAAAAATTTGCTACACCTATAATGGCATTGAGTGGTTTGGTCATGCCATTTGGAGGAAATTCTTTAGCAGCAGCGATTCAAAGTTCATGACATAGCATGACATAGTGGTTTGGGCGCGACATAGGAATGACATAAAGGAGGGATGAAAACCAGCCCAAA
>JAFXBO010000104.1 GCA_017521775.1 Clostridia bacterium
AAAATAACAAACAAGCACACAAACATAAAGTTCATAACTTTTCTTGCTGAACCTTTTTTATTTCCTTTTGCTTTATTTGTTCTTGTATTTCTTGTTCTTTGGGTTATTACACCCGTTCTTTGATGCCTTCTGTTTCTTCTCACCTTTATCCCTCCAATGCGGCAACTAAGATTACTTGCCCCCACTCTTTATTATAGTACATTTTCTGATATTTTGCAATAGTTTTATTAATTGTAGCACAATTTTAAAATTTACGAATAATTTTGAAAAATTTGTAAATTATTATATATATAATTGAAGAAAAGAGATGATACTTATGAACTTTAAAAAAACCTTTTCATATGTTATTTTAGCATTCATTTTTTGTCTTATCGGCTTTGGAGGAGGATACTTAATCGGTGCAAATTCTGTACCAACCAAGGCAGATGACGAATTAGCAGCGACCAATCCCCCATCTTTAGAGAGCTACAGTTCTCAACCAATTGAAAATGATGATGACAAGGAATTTGATGAGTGCTACTTATTGAAAAATGAAAATAACACCCTGACTCTTTATCGCATAACCGATGAAGTCACATCTGTAATTAAAAGTATAGAAATCAATACCTCGTTTCTTCCGTCGGAGGATAGAATTAAACTTAATAAAGGAATTTATTTTGATGACATTGAAGAAGGATTTTCCCTGATTGAAGATTTTACAAGTTAATAACGAGAAAATAAGCGAAAATCGAAGATATTAAAAGATATCTAAAGTATTTTTAGCTTATTTTAATTTGATTATAAAATGGAAAGATTTGTAAGGTTTGAAAATGAATGGCAAAGCCTATATAATAATATGGTTAGCACTCTTTCGTAAAGAGTGCTAATAAGAAACGGAGGAATGTTTTATGACTATTAAACCATTACAGGACAGAGTTGTTATCAAAATGCTTGAAGCAGAAGAAACAACTAAAAGTGGTATTATTTTAACAGGCGCTGCACAGGAAAAGCCACAGATTGCAGAGATTATTGCTGTTGGACCTGGTGGAACTGTTGACGGCAAGGAAGTTAAAATGGAATTAAAAATTGGGGATAAAGTATTAATTTCACAGTATGCAGGAACAAAGGTAAAATTAGAGGGCGAAGAATACACAATTCTTTCTCAGAATGATGTTCTTGCAATAGTTGAATAATTATAGAAGGGAATTGATATTATGGCAAAACAAATCTTATTCGGCGAAGACGCAAGACGCGCATTGCAAAGTGGTATTGACCAGCTTGCAGATACTGTCAAAATAACACTTGGCCCTAAGGGAAGAAATGTTGTTTTAGACAAAAAATTCGGTGCACCATTAATTACAAACGATGGTGTTACAATCGCAAAGGAAATAGAGCTTGAAAATCCATTTGAAAATATGGGTGCTCAGCTTGTTAAAGAAGTTGCAACAAAAACAAATGATATTGCAGGTGACGGAACAACTACTGCTACACTTTTAGCTCAGGCTCTTGTAAGAGAGGGTGCTAAGAATGTTACTGCAGGAGCTAACCCTATGATTGTCAGAAAGGGTATCCAAAAAGCAGTCAATGTTGCTGTTGAAGAGCTTTTGAAAAAGGCTAAAAAAGTATCAGGTAAGGAAGATATCGCAAGAGTTGCTTCAGTTTCTGCAGCAAATGATGAAATCGGTGCTTTGATTGCTGATGCTATGGAAAAGGTAACTGCTGACGGCGTTATCACTGTTGAAGAATCAAAAACTGCTGAAACATATTCAGAGGTTGTTGAGGGAATGCAGTTTGACAGAGGTTACATCTCACCTTATATGGTAACAGATACAGATAAAATGGAAGCTGTTATTGATGATGCATTTATACTTATTACAGACAAGAAAATTTCAAACATTCAGGAAATTCTTCCACTATTGGAACAAATTGTTCAAATGGGCAAAAAGCTTGTTATCATCGCAGAGGATGTTGAGGGCGAAGCTTTGGCAACATTAATCGTTAACAAGTTGAGAGGAACATTCGTATGCGTTCCTGTTAAGGCTCCTGGCTTTGGTGACAGAAGAAAGGCTATGCTTCAGGATATTGCAATCTTGACAGGTGGTCAGGTGATTTCAGAAGAATTAGGTCTTGAACTTAAGGAAGCTCAGGTTAACCAACTTGGTAGAGCAAAGCAAGTTAAAATTCAAAAGGAAAATACAATTATCGTTGATGGTATGGGTGACTCAGAGGAAATCAAAGCAAGAGTAAGCCAAATCAGAAATGAAATTGAAACAACAACATCTGAATTTGACAGAGAAAAATTACAAGAAAGACTTGCAAAGCTTTCAGGTGGTGTTGCAGTTATCAAGGTTGGTGCTGCTACTGAAACTGAAATGAAAGAAACAAAGTTAAGAATTGAAGATGCTTTGGCTGCTACAAAGGCTGCTGTTGAAGAGGGTATCGTTGCAGGTGGTGGCACAAGCTACATCAATATTATCCCTGCAGTTGAAAAGCTTTTGGATACTTGCGAAGGCGACGAAAAGACAGGTGTTTCAATCGTATTAAAAGCTTTGGAAGAACCTGTTAAGCAAATTGCTAAGAATGCAGGTCTTGAGGGCTCTGTTATAGTTGATAAGGTTAAATCTTGCGATGCCGGTGTCGGCTACAATGCTTTATCAGAAAAATATGTTGATATGATTACAGTCGGTATTGTTGACCCTGTTAAGGTTACAAGAAGTGCATTACAAAATGCTGCAAGTGTAGCTGCTATGGTATTGACAACTGAAAGTCTTGTTTCAGATAAGCCTGAACCTGAAAAACCTGCTCCTGCTATGGATCCGGGTGCAATGGGTGGAATGTACTAATAAACAAAATTTAAAAGAGCTGCATATGCAGCTCTTTTTTATGTTAAATTTATAATAAATCTATGTTCATCTTGACAAAATGTAAAAAATATGATATAATACGAACATATGTTCGAGCAAGGCAGGTGATACAATTTGTATGTAGATAAAAAACACACAAAATTCTACGGCACATAGAATTTTGCGTGCTTTTATTTGGATATGCTATTACATACCCACCCAAAATAATTTTAGCATATTCATAAATAAAAATCAATATATTATAAAAATTTATTTATGGAGTGTATATGTGAAGGAACAATATGATGAAGTTTTAAATTTAACAAAAATGACATTTAAAGTGTTGGGTATAAATGGATTTAAGCCTCAAATCCATCAAAGTTTGAACTGGGTAAAATGGGTTACCAATTTTACCATAAATACCTGTTTGTTTTGTTCAATTAGGAATGGTAAGATATATGATAAGGATAATACGGACGAAATAAAACCACCAGTTCACGAGAATTGTGCTTGTTTTCTAGATAAATTGTTAACAATTATAGCTGGAACAGCTACAATAGATGGTATTGATGGTGCTGATTATTGGATAAGACAATATAATGAATTACCCAATAATTATATCAGTAGAGAAAACGCGAGGGAAAAAGGTTGGAATAATATTTATGGAAATTTGAGAAGTGTAATTCCAGACGCGACCATTGGCGGAAATTATTATGGAAACAGAGACGGAAAGTTGCCATCAAGTCCAGGGAGAATATGGTATGAAGCAGATATTAATTATAATGGCGAATATAGAAATTCTCATCGACTATTATACTCTAATGATGGATTGATTTTTGTAACTTATGACCATTATACAACTTTTTATGAAATAGGATGAGAGGAGTATTATTGTGAAACAATATACAATTAAATTTGATAACCCTAAAACATATTATGAATTATTTGATTGCATTATTGACGGACTTAATTTCCGTCTTGGTGCGGAAAAAATCTTGATGCTGTTTGGGATTTGTTAACAACTGATATTGATGTGCCTGCTATTATTTTTGTTGAAGGATCAAAAACAATAGGTAAGATGCTAGAAGATAAGTACAAACAAGTCATAGAATTATTTGATGAAGCAGTTCAATGGTATAAGAATATTAACAAATACTTAGAAATCAAAATAATAGATTAATGATAATGAGATAATCAATAAATTAAGCAAACGCAAGAAAAACCCATAGTTTTTCTTGCGTTTTTATCATTTTTATAGATAAATTCTTATATCTATTGCAAGTCTTTCTTCAATGTTGATTAATCTTTTTGTTATGTCCTTTGCCTTTTCCTCGGCAGCCTTATATTTATTCAAATATTTGTGCAAAGACTTCACTCCCATATTGCATCCGTCAGTAATTAAATCTGCAACTGTATCGTCACCTGGCTCAACTGCCAACATAACATTTGTCTTCATCCAGGACATTCCCTTTGCCATAGGATTTGGACTTTTTCCACTGTCGTGATAGTCGTTTAAAAGTGTTCTTGTTTCTTCCCCAAGCTTTTCGTGTTCTTTTTTGCTGTCAATTAATAGTTTTTTGAAATTTTCATCATCAACAGAATCAAGAACCTCATCAATTGCTGATATTCCCATTTTGACTCCTGCATTACACTCTCTCAATAGTTCTATTGTATCATTTTCAACCATAATAATCCCTCCGATTTTTTATTATAGGATTATTGTTTCAAAATTTATCCTTTTTATTCACAATCTAAATGAATTGTTTCTTTATGTCCTTTTGTGTGGACAAAAGAACGAAAAACCATTCAAGAGGGAGTTCCCTCTTGAAAATTTCCCCGATGCATGCTCGCAAAAGTGCATTAATAATGCACAAGCGAGCTGTTAACGAGTGCTTGCCTAGACAGGCGGGCGAAAAAGCCCGCAATAGTGCGAACATCTTCGCAAACCGAATGGTTATAATAAAATTCATTAGCAGCATTTATGCTGTTCCCTTTTTTGTAGAGCATCTTTGTTGGGAAAGGCTTTTGGAGCACCTTTAGCGTGCGGGCCTTTCATCTACAGGGGTGTTTTTTAAGAGGGTTCCCCCTCTTGAATGACTTTTCGTACTTTTGGTCATTCAAAAGTACATAAAAAACTCTACTGTCGAAAAATGTCGTACGATTTAATAGAGAATTTTGTCAAAATCTATTGCAAAAAACATAAAAAAATGCTACAATTACATTGTCGCATAGAAACAGGAACTTTATTCCTTTTTCATTTTATTTTATTTTATTTGTATGTTGCTTAATCAGGTGATTGTTTTCGATAAAAAACGGTCAACCTTTCCTGGTTATGCAACGGAATAAAGTGAATTCTATGTGACAATAAAATTCAAGGTTGACATTTTTTTGTGTGTAACCTTGAATTTACAGGGTTGCACACTTTTTTATTTTCCCACAATTACCGAAATTTGTGCAATCCAATACACATTCATTAATGAATGTCATTTCATTGAATTGAGGCTGTCCTTTTTAGGACAGCCTCACCTCTTTTTATATTAACTTTTATACTTGTCATTTATATGTCCTTTTGTGTGGACAAAAGAACGAAAACCCATTCAAGAGGGAGTTCCCTCTTGAAAATTTCCCCGATGCATGCTCGCAAAAGTGCATTAGCAATGCACAAGCGAGCTGTTAACAAGTGCTTATCCAAACAGGCGGGCGAAAAAGCCCGCAATAGTGCGAACATTTTCGACTATTTTTCATTATCTATAAAAAAACAGCAAGGACTTTTGTCCTTGCTATTTGTATGTTCTTTTTTTAGATTAAGCTGAGTAAACACTGCATTGTGTCTTATCTCTGCCCTTTCTTTCAAACTTAACCTTACCGTCGATAAGAGCGAACAATGTATCGTCACTTCCGATACCAACGTTGTTACCAGGGTGGATTTTTGTTCCACGTTGTCTAACAAGAATGTTTCCTGCTAAAACAGCCTGTCCGTCTGCTCTCTTAACACCAAGTCTTTTTGACTCAGAATCACGACCGTTCTTTGTACTACCCATACCTTTTTTATGAGCCATTTAAAACACCTCTGCTTTCTGTTAAAATTTCGCAAAATTATGCGTTGATAGATTCGATTGTTACCTTTGTGAAAGGTTGTCTGTGACCTTTCTTTTTACGCTCGTTTTTCTTTCTCTTCATCTTGAAAACATAGATTTTCTTAGCTTTTCCTTGCTTTTCAACCTTGGCAACTACATTAGCACCTGCAACAACAGGAGCACCAACTGTAACATTTTCGCCATCAGCCAAAACCAAGACCTTGTCAAAAGTAACTGTTTCACCTTCAGCAACATCAAGCTTTTCGATGTAGATAACATCACCTTGTGATACTTTGTACTGCTTTCCACCTGTTTCGATTACTGCGTACATAAAAACACCTCCTTATAATATGAAGTCACGCTATCATAGGTATTGCGACGCAATTTAATAAACCCAATCTATGCGGATACCACAATAGTATAACAGATAATTATAATAATGTCAAGTGTTTTTTTATTATTTTAAGTTTTATTTGACAAAGACATATATATATGATAGAATTTTTATAAAATAACCAAGGAGAAATCTGGAATGTTTTTATATAATATTGCAAGAAAAGTCAATGCTAAAATAAAGAAATATAAAAAGGCGCAAAACGGAAAATATCTTTCCCCCTGCAGGAGAATTGAATTTGTCAATCCACCAAGTGAGGGAAGATTTGTTGCAATGACCTTTGATGACGGACCGACAACTCTGCCAACTACATCAGATGCTTCAATCGGACTCACTGCGTCTTTATTGGATACCTTAAAAAAGTATGATGCAAAAGGCACTTTTGATGTTATAGGAACAACACACGAAAACTATCCTGACAAAGAGGGTGAGCTTGGGAATTTTACCTGGAGTGGTGTCGGATATGACCACTATCCGAAATATAACGATGATATGTCGGCAGGAGCAGTTAATTGTCCTGATTTAATTGAACGGATTATAAACGAAGGCCACGAAATAACAAGCCACACCTATTCTCATCGTCTTTTCGGACCTATGAGAGCAGTGTATGGAGGAAGAATACATTTTAATAAGCTTTCGGAAGTAGTTTGTGACCTCGAAAAGCTACACTCATATATGAAAGACAACTTTGATTATGAAATCAAACTTTCAAGACCTCCACACTATATTGATAAAATTCCTGACGGTTCAAACTCTTATGATGCATACAGAGTTATGGGATATAACTATATGGCAGCGAGCTTTGACGGTGCTGGCTGGCAACCTCTTGACAGCTATGAAAACGAAGTAAAGGCTATGATTGAGCCTTTGAAAAAAGCCTTAGAAGAAAACCCTGATGCTCTTAACGGTCAGATAATTTTCCAAAAAGACGGATGCAATATGAATTTAAGAACACCTGTTTGCGATGCCTTAGGAGAACAATTAAAGCTATTAACAGAATATGGATATAAGGTTATAACAGTTTCCGAGCTTTTGGAATTATCTCCTTTTGAGGATGTTAAAAATAACTGTGACGAAATGGTTTATATTAAAAAACTGCTTGATAAAGGGCACACAATCGGATACAGAAACAACACCTTTGCACCAGATAAACCTATCACCAAAGACGAGTTTATGATAATGTTAAC
>JAFXBO010000105.1 GCA_017521775.1 Clostridia bacterium
GAAGCAAATTTTGCAGAATTGATAGGAGGTTTTTCTTATGAAAACTTTGGTGGTTACGACTGAGAAAAAACTGATGCAAGCATTGTCAAGAGTGGTAAGCCTTGACCCTATTGAACAGATAAGAAGTTATGATAAATATTGAGGCATCAAAACAAATAAAAATTGAGATGTGTGAAGTTCCTTATTATTTGCAGAATATGATGGCATTTTGCTTGTTTGAAGATTGTTGAGTTGTTTGTGTTCTCCGTTAGGGTTTATTAAGGAGTTCTATACTTTTGCTTCCTGCTGAATGAAAAATCCTATGGAAATAGGTCTGTTTGAGAAATAGAAAAGAGGAATGTAGGAAATGAACTGAGAATGTTAGGGTTGCTTTTATAATTGCTTGAGACCCAGAGAATAGGCGCGCTATACTATAAGTGAAAAATGCTGAAAATGTAAAGAAAAGGCTTGAAGTCCTTTTTATAGGACAACTTTTCTTGCATAATATGGAGGGTTATTATTGACTTTAACAGATTTACTTTGGGCATACCAAAATCAGATTTACAGGCAGTCACATACCTATAATCTACCTCAGAAGAAGTTTGAAAAGTTCCTAACGAAGGTTGAAATCATTGAGCAAAAAAGTCAAGCACTCGTAAAAGTCTTTGTGACTAAGGAGTTCCATGCAAAAGGGTTAAAAACTTCTTCTGTTGAAGTTTTGAGTAAAGGTGTTTGGGTTTGCACAGAAGGCACAAATGGTTGGCTGACCTTCTGCAATTACAATTCTAAATTTCAAGCTGAGATGGTGGTAAAAGGTAAAGGTGACTCGTTTATAGTGCAGCAGACCATTCCAAGACCGTTGATGGATAAGTATGATTATCAAAGGGAACGATATATTGCTGCTGATTTGATTAAGAAAGAGTATTTGAAATCCTATTCAGAGGACGAGGGTTATGTAAGGCAGAAAGACATTGTTTTGGTCCTTAATGACTATCTACGACAGCAATCTTTTTCTGCTCGAAATACAAGGCTTGTTCAAGCTCAGCCAAAGTCCTTCGATAGAGTCATTGAGATAATTAAGAAAATGCGGGCTGATGGTCTGTTGGTTAAGTGTGAGAAATACCTAAGTCAAAGGAGGGTTCCTTATGGAATGGATTAAGTTTGATAGGGTTTTGGAGTTAGTAGCGGGCAAGGTTCTTGAACGAACCACAAAGATGCCCTCCCTTTCTGAAAGACAAGTTCTTGTGGACAAGATAAGAGATAAGGCTTGGTGGGATGGTAAGCTGAAGTTGGTTAGTTGTTGTGCGACCGAGCATAAAACTGTTCAAAAAGAGTTCCCTACATATCCTTTCCTTGTCTTAGAAAGGGTTTATGGCGAAGATGATGAGGAATATCCTGAGCAGAATGATGATGACCTTTACGGTTGGATGCTCTGGTGTTTTGATTCAATGGAAGAACTTAAAAAATGGTTTCAGTATGGTTTGGAGAGAGACCTTGGTGTTGGCTGTATTGAGGCTGTCTATATGATGGATATTGGTGCTTACAAAGAAGTACCGACAAAATACTATATTGAAGCCAAAGGAAGAAAGTATTACATTACACCTCTTACTTATTGGGACGATGATGAAGAACTAATTTATGACACCATTGGAATTGAGTTGGTAGGTGTTGCTGAAGTCTATGTTGAGAATAAGGTTAGCTATCATTTGTGCTACTGTGTTGAGGATGTCCGTGACAGGGTAGTTCTCAATGAGTTGGCTGAGTTTGCAATTACTGATAAGCAAGGAGAGGAAAAGGGTCACTTCATCTATGAGGGGCAGAAATATACCTTTGTTTTCCGTGCAGATGATAGAGGTGCCGGTGTCACCTTCTTCACTCCAGATGGTAAAGAGGTTGAGGACTTGCAAGATTTCCTGAGTCCCTTGAGAGTGGAGGATAGTGAAGTCCTTAAAAACTTGCAGAATTAAGGTGTGTTTATGGACAGGTGTTCTTTTTGTGAGAGAACAAGCAATTTGGTTTTGAAGGTAGAAATGCCTTGATTTGATGGGTTAAAGGGCAGGTGGTGTTTATTCCACCTGCCCTTGTATTTTTCCTTGGCTTTAGCATCAAAGCGCGGTATTTTGTCCATATGAAGATTATCAAAATGTCCCAAGAATAAGTGATAGACTCAAAAGTGTTATTTGGGACATTTTGAGAAGATAAAAGAGGGGTCTTTTGTCCCTAACAAAAAGTATGC
>JAFXBO010000106.1 GCA_017521775.1 Clostridia bacterium
GGTATCGGTGATGAGATTGACCTTGATAAGCAAAAGTATGGTAAAAATATCATTATGGCCGATGCCGACGTTGACGGTCCACATATCAGAACACTTTTATAGACATTCTTCTTCAGATATATGAGTCCTCTTATAGACAATGGAAATATATATATTGCTCAACCACCACTGTTTAAAGTTTTCAAAGGTAAGAATGCAAACCTTGTTGAGAAATTTGCATTTTCGGACGATGAAAGAGATGCTTTAATTGCTGAAATGGGTGGAAACTGTAAGGTACAAAGATATAAAGGTCTTGGAGAGATGGATGCCTCAGAGCTTTGGGAAACAACAATGAATCCTGAAACAAGAACAATATTGAGGGTTGAATTGGAGGATGCCATTATGGCAGATGAAACCTTTACAATTCTTATGGGTGACAAGGTTGAACCAAGACGAGAATTTATTGAGAAACACGCAAAATATGTTTCAAATCTTGATATTTAATAAAAAAGACGCTGTGTTGCTTTTGGCATAACAGCGTCTTAGTGCGAGGGGAAAATGAAATTAACATATAAACACACAAAATTAGCTTGTTATTTAGCATATACAATAGTAGCTGTAATAAACAACTATACTCCGCTTTTGTTTATCATATTTCAAAAGGACTTTGGAGTAAGCTTGGTTGAGCTTTCAATGGTTATAACAGCTAATTTTGGAATTCAGCTTATTGTTGATTTTATATGCTCACGATATATTAATCAAATAGGGTATAGAAGGGCTATGCTTTGTGCATTGACCTTGGCTATGCTGGGTTTAGTATTTCTTGGAACATTACCGAGAATAATATCGCCGTTTTTTGGTATTATTGCAGCAGTTATAACATATGCGATAGGTAGTGGTATGATGGAGGTTGTGATTAGTCCGACGGTTGAGGCATTGCCAGGAGATAATAAAAAATCAGATATGAGCATTCTTCATTCTTTTTATTCCTGGGGAAGTATCTTGGTTATAGTCGGAACAACTTTGTTCTTTGCAATTTGGGGAATGGGCAAGTGGAGTGATTTATGTTATTTGTGGGCTATTTTACCACTTTTTGCGATTATTATGTTTACAAAAGTTCCCATTATTCATTTTGGCGAAGATGTTAAAAAAGTGTCATACAAAAAGATTTTTTCAAACGGAATATTCAAGGTGTTTTTAGTTATTATGCTATGTGCAGGAGCAGCAGAGATTGCAATGGCACAATGGGCGTCACTTTTTGCTGAAACAGGACTTGGTGTTTCAAAAACAGTGGGTGATTTGTTAGGACCTTGTTTATTCGCTTTGACAATGGGTTTGACAAGAATGTTTTTCGGAAAATATATTGAACGATTTAATTTGTTTGATGTTTTATCTGTCAGTTCGGCTGTTTGTGTGGCTGGATACCTTGTTGCAGTTTTCTCACCAATACCCATTATATCGCTAATTGGCTGTGCTGTTGTGGGAATTGGGGTTGCTATGATGTGGCCTGGTGCATTAAGCCTTGCATCAAAACATTGTGCCTTTGCAGGAGCAGCATTATTTGGGTTGCTCGCAATGAGTGGAGATATAGGCTGTTGTATCGGACCTACATTTGTTGCTCAGATATCATCAAAAATGAGTATTTATAATTCGCCTTTAAAGGCAGGACTTTTAGGGGCAACCATATTTCCTGTAATATTAATGATATGCTCAGTTTCATTAAAAAGAAAAACAAAGAATATGTTAAAAATCGATACTTGTCAAGAGTGATATCTTGTGATATAATAAAGAAATCAATTAGATATAATTTCAATATAAAGTGGAGTGATATAATGAAATTAAAGAAATGCCCGGTGTGTAAGATGATGATTCCTGAGAAGTCAGAGAGTTGTCCCATCTGTGGCACTGAATATACAAAATTTCAATATTTTAGAATGAATAATTTGTCAAAATGCATTTTGATTATTTTGGCTGTTTTGATTGTTTATAATAGTACTGTTATAATATTATTTAATAGAACTATAAGAGGATATGCTGA
>JAFXBO010000107.1 GCA_017521775.1 Clostridia bacterium
ACAGCTTATTTATATTATCACATCAAATGGCTTTTGTCAATACCTTTTTTTAATTTTTTAAAAGTTTTTTTCAAACAGCCATCAAATTTGACAACTTGTTTATTCTAACATATCAATTAACTTTTGTCAACTTATTATTCCTTCTTTTTTGCCTTTTTTGTCGATTAAGGATAAAAAAAGACGATTTTTCTTATATTACTATACCATTTTAAACAAAATAGACATAAGCACATCTTTTATGATGTGCTTATATTCTAATAGTTTTCTTTCTTAATCTCAAAATATCCCTGGTCATATTTACAGATTGCACAGATCTTTGGCGCAGTTTTTCCTGTGTGAATATGTCCACAATTTAAACAAATCCACACTTTTTCGTCATCCTTAGCAAATACTTTATCATTTTTAACATTCTCTAAAAGCTCACTATATCTTTCATAGTGTTCCTTTTCAACCTTTGCTACCAACTCAAACAGCGCTGCAATATCTGTGTAACCCTCTTCTCTGGCAGTCTTTGCAAAACCAGCATACATATCCTCCCACTCATACTTTTCACCTTCTGCTGCATCAAAAAGATTGTATTCTGTTGATTTAATACCACTTTTCAAAAGCTCAAACCATAATGTTGCATGCGCTCTTTCGTTGTTAGCAGTTTCCAAAAATATATTTGCAATTTGCTCATAGCCTTCCTTTCTTGCTTTTTCTGCAAAAATAGTATATTTTGTACGAGCCTGAGATTCGCCTGCGTATGCTGCAAGCAGGTTATTTTCTGTTTGTGAACCTTTTAATTCTTTCATATAAACACACCTTTCTAATGTATAATACTGATAATTTTTCCATTTTTTTATATTTTATTCAAATATACTGTTATATTTTTCAATTTCCACACCCGAATAATATGTTTTTAGAATTTCATCAAACTTCTTTCCCTCCTGAGCTAGATAATTCGCACCATACTGACTCATACCAACACCGTGACCGTATCCCTTAACATACATTTTTATGCTATCTCCCAAAATCTCAATTTCTATATTAGTTGAACGCAAGCCATACATAAATCTGAAATCGCTACCCTTTACACTGACTCCACCGACGGATAATGTTTTAATACCACCTGCATCACTTCTTATTATATTATCTATCAGTCCATTATCCCAATTTACTCCCTCAATTTTTTCCTCTGCAATTTTTTTAAATTCCTCCATTGAGAATTCTGCATCGGAATTAAACTTTGGGGACTTTAAATCCCCCTCACTTTTAACACTTACAAGATAACCAACATCACCACCCCATACATCCTTTGCATTTTCAGTTGTTCCTGATGAGGTTGAATGAAAAACTGCACTAATTGGTTGAGAGTTATATGTAATAATCAAATTCTTTGTTAAGTCTACTGCATTTGATATCTTATCCCAATTCTTTTTATAATCATCTCCCCACTGTTCCTTTTTCTTTTCTTCGCTAATCCACGCCTTACAGTGAGTTGAGTCAGTGCAAATCATTGCACCTTTATGCTCTTCGGGTGTTTGCGTTTTTTCGTAAACTCTAACTCTATTGGTCAGGTATGTTCTTGCAGCAACTGCTTGCGCCTTTAAAGCCTCGAGCTCAAAATCAGCAGGCATTTCTGCCGCTGTCACTTCTTTTATATATTGTTCAACCTCCATATCACAAACCTTGTCCTCTGCTTTTATATAAACAGAGATTTTTTCTGTTTCCTCCACTCTTTTATAATCAGACAAGCTTTTTACTATTAAAAATGGTATACCTGCTGTTATAATTATTATCATACACACAAACAACAAAAATCTTTTCATATTTATCCCCCTTGGTATAAAATTCCCCATTTGAATATATGAAATTGTTTTTTGCACTATTCCACAATTATTCATATTATATATTAGGTGGTGATAGAATGTTAAAATCTTTTATATTGTGTCTTTTTTCAATTTTTTCTGTTTATGGTTTTATTTGCTTTTTGCTTGAGTTTAGGAAAGAAAGAGGAATACATATTATAAAGACATTGAATGATGAGAATAGCATTGAGGCAAAGTTGAGGCTGGCAATGCTACGATATGATGAAATTTGGGTTTTTGATTTGGGAAGCAGTGATGATACTTTGGAAATTGTCAAAAAAATGATGTCGGATTACAAGACAATAAAATTGTTGAAATAAAAAAAGCCACTCTCATGGCTTTTTTTAAGATAATTCTTATTTATTATAATTTCTCTTAATCTTCTTTGTTGTTGTCTTTTCAAATTCAACTGAACGGAATTTGATTTTTCTGATTTGTTTATATGAGGCAAGAGTGTTATTGAGTTCCTGAATTCCCTTTTTAATATTTTCTTTGACCTGTTCCCTATTTTCTTCATCATCAACATATATCTCAGTGGCAATCATATCGTCTTCTTCATAAACAAGACACTCTGTCACACCCTCAATATGAGATACTAAAAATTCCAATTCTTCAGGGTAAACATTCTTACCATTTGAAAGGATAATCAAATTCTTCTTTCTGCCTGTGATACCCAAAAATTCACCGTCAACCATTTTGCCTATATCACCCGTGTTAAACCAACCATCTACCAATACTTCGTTGGTTGCTTCTTCCATATTGTAATATCCCATCATAACGATGTCACCCTTAACCCATACTTCGCCTTCGCCATCTTCGTTAGGATTTTCAATTTTAATCTGAACAGTAGGAATAGCCTTTCCGACTGTGCCATATTTAACACATTCTACTCTGTTTAATG
>JAFXBO010000108.1 GCA_017521775.1 Clostridia bacterium
AGGTTTTATTAAAGCTTATTGATGCAATTGATGAAATTGCAGAGGCTGTTGACGATGTTTTGGATGCTCACGATGAGCTTGAAGAAAAGGTTGACGAAATTGATGAAGACCTTGCAGACCTTGAAGATTGCGTATATGAAGATTGTTGTGATTGCGATTGCGAATGTGATTGCGACGATGATGACGATTTCTTTGATGATGATGACGATGAATTTTTTGAGATTGAATGCCCAAGCTGTGGCGAAGATGTTTTGATTGACTTTGATATACTTGATGATGAAAAGGGTATTATCTGTCCAAACTGTCACGAAGAAATAGCACTTGAATTCGATACAGAAGAAGATGACTAATATAAAAAATCCACTCATAAAGAGTGGATTTTTTTTACCATATAAAGTTAGATTTTGCTGCTTCTCCGTTATCTATCAATATATCCTGTGCAGTCATTGATTTATTTATAACTGTCACAAAATATGCCCATTCGGCAATCTCTTTTGTATCAGCCCATTTTGGAAGAAGAGTCTCTTTTATAACCTGTTCCCATAAATCAGGGTTATTTATAATATGGTTATTCAGGTCAGTTAAAACTCCACCAGGTGATAGGCTGTTTGAAGTAGCTCCGAATTCTGCAATTCTTAGGGCAGTATTCTTCATATATGCGACCATTCCACCCTTGCTTGCAGCATATTCGGGGAATTCTGAACCTGTCTGAGCGCTTGCCGATGATATAAACAAAACACTTTTAATTTTATCCTGAATTGCATATTTTTCTGTAATTCGTATTGTACCCTTTAAATTGATATCAATATCCATTCCTGAGTTTTGAACTCCTGCATTGTTAATAAGAATTTCAATATCTGGAATTTCAGGGAGCTCATCAGAAAAAATATCTGCCACAATGTGAGTATAATTCTTATGTGATATAGTTTCTTTTTCTTTATCAATTCCAATTACCATATGACCTGATGACAAGAATTTATTGGCAATTTCTTTTCCTATGCCGTATGATGTACCTGTAATCAAAATTTTCATACTAATTTGCCTCTTTTCTATAATTTATATATTCCTTGCCGACATTTTCTTTTCTCCATTTTTCGCATATTTTAAAGCCAAATACAGAGAACATAAATTCGCACAACAACTCTACAAGCATTCCTGTTAATGCACAGGTTATGCATTGCAATAATGTCCAGCCAAAGAAAATGTGGCTTACAAAAAGTGCAAAAATCAAATTGTCCACAAATTGTCCTATGGCAGTCGACACATATGCGCTCATAATATATGCTAAAAAACTGTCAGGTTTTTTCTTAAAAGTTTTACCTATAAAATAGTTTGAAAAATTATTTGCTGATGCAGAAATTAAAAAAGCAAAAGAACTGCCCAAAAGAACATACCATGTGCCTCCAAAGGTATGATTAAGAGCATTATTTATAAGCTCTGGAGACTGATATGCCTGACTCCAGGTTCCCGATATTTTGCTTGACAAAAAGAATAAAAAGCAAAACAACGAATTAATAATGATTGCAAAAATCGAAAGCTCTGTGGCACCTTTTGGTCCAAAATGTCTTGTAGTGATATCCATTATTAAAAATGCAAGCCACGAAAAAACAATTCCGCAATCAAGTCTGAGCCAGACAAAAGGTACAAAAATACTTTTATTTGCCATTAAATTCATTGAAAATAC
>JAFXBO010000109.1 GCA_017521775.1 Clostridia bacterium
GCTATGAATTTAAAGGAAATTATGATAACAGAAACTTTTTAGTTTATATAAACGCCAAAACAGGAGCAGAAGAGCAAATTCTAATGCTTATTGAATCGGAAAACGGAATATTAACAATATAAATAAATGGCGTGCATATTGCACGCCATTTTCATATAAATTGATTTATTTTTTCATCATATTCATAACCTATGCTACTAATTTTGTTAATAATATCTTTCTTGTCTATTTCTAAATCATAACACAATTCATCAAGATTTTTATAATAATCACGAAGCTTTGTGTTTATTACGCTAAATAAAAGGAATGGGTCATTTGGAAGCATAATCAAAACTCCATTCTTTAATTATTTCTCCATCTAATTTCTTGATTTTAAAAACCTTATTTTCGTAAGTCATATAGCTTGGAGGATTGTTTTCTTTCGGAATTGATACAGATCCAGGATTAAGATATGTAAACAATTCATTTTGTGAAATATCTAAAACATGTGTATGCCCACAAATTAATAAATCATTTTTCAATAATTTCAATGGTTTTTCTTTATTGTAAATGTGACCGTGTGAAACGTACATTCTGATACCTTCATCACAAATCAAAGTGTAATCACATAACATTGGAAAATCTAAAACCATCTGGTCAACTTCTGTATCACAATTACCTCTTACTGCTATTATCTTATCTTTTAACGAATTTAAAATATCAATTACTTCTTTAGGATTATAACCTAAAGGCAAGTCATTTCTCGGACCATGATAGAGTAAATCTCCGCAAAGAACTAAAAAATCTGCCTTTTCAGATATGAAAATATCTTTTAATTTACGGGCTGCAATAGCACTTCCGTGTATGTCTGATGCAAATAAATATTTCATAGAATAACCTCTTTTTAATTTTCTGATACATTTAATTCAATATTTGTAAACTTGGTGTATCTTCCTTGCCATCCAAGTTTGAATATTCCTGTAGAACCACTTCTCTGTTTTGCAATATTTATCTCTGCAATATTTTTTTCAGTTGATTCTTTATTATAATAATCATCACGATATAATAGCAATACCATATCAGCATCCTGCTCAATCGCTCCTGATTCTCTCAAATCAGAAAGCATAGGTCTTTTATCCCCTCTTGATTCACTTAATCTTGAAAGCTGTGAAAGAGCAATAATTGGTACATCAAGCTCTTTGGCAAGAACTTTTAATGATCTTGAAATATCAGAAATTTCTTGTTGTCTGTTATCGCTTCTGCCACTGCCCTGCATAAGCTGCAAATAGTCGATTACTACCAGTCCTAAGTTCTTGGTTTGTTTCAATCTCATACACTTTGCTCTGATTTCAGAAACTGTTATTGCCGACGAATCATCAATATAGATTGGTGCAGCAGACAGTTTATCAATTACTGAGCATATTTTTTGCCAATCCTCTGCCTGAAATTCTCCTTTTCTTATATTTTGAGAATCTACCATAGCCTGTGAACAAATAATACGATTAACAATCATACTTTTTGACATTTCAAGGTTAAAAATTGCAACAGGAACATTTTCTTTAATTGACGCATACTCTGCAATATTTACAGCCAAACTTGATTTACCCATACCAGGACGGCCTGCAATGATTATAAGCTCACCGCCATGCAAACCTCCTGTCATATTGTTTAAATAATTAAAGCCTGTTGAAATTCCTGTAACAGTTCCTTTTGTCAAGGAATTCTGTACCATTTCATCATAAGCTGTCATCATAATATCACTGATATGGACAATATCATTTGATACCATTCCTGATGAAACATCAAGAATTTTTTGTTCGGCAATATCTAATATTCTATCAGATAAGTCGTCTTCATTATAAGCTCTGTCGGATATATATTGACAAGCATAGATAACCTTACGAAGAGTTGCTTTATCTTTAATTATATTTGCATAATACTCAACATTACCTGTTGTCGGAACTCCTATAATCAATGAGCTAAGATACTGCACTCCTCCAATTGCATCAAGTTTATCGTGTTGGTTTAATCTGTCTGAAACTGTGACAACGTCTACTGGTGTACTTTCATTGAACAATTCCAAAATCACAGAAAAAATAGTCCTATTTTGTTCAAAATAGAAATCATCTGTTTTCAAAATTTCACAAACTGTTCCAACTGCACTAGAACTTGAAAGCGCACTGCCTAACACAGATTGTTCTGCCTCTTTGTTGTGAGGCAAAGCCCTGTCCGAATTAATAAAATTATCAGCCATTATACCCACCTTATATTATATAGCTTCAACACTAACCTTTAATTTTGCCACAACTCCAGGATGAATTTTTATATCTACATTTGTTGTTCCTAATGATTTTATGCCATCAGGTAAAACAAACTTTTTCTTATCAATCTTAATATGATGTTGCTCTGTCAATGCCTCCGACACGTCTTTTGATGTGATAGAACCGAAAAGCTTTCCGTTATCACCTGCTTTTGCCTTTAGTGTAACTTTTATTTCTTCTATTTTCTTGGCAGTTAACTGAGCCTCTTCCAATTCCTTTTTCTGTCTGTATTCACGGCTTTCCTGTTGTCCTTTTAACACATTTATATTTTCTTTTGATGCAGGAATTGCTAAATTTTTTGGTAATAAGAAATTTCTTGCATATCCATCTGATACTTCAATTAAATCTCCCTTTTTGCCCTGACCTTTTACATCCTGATTTAATATAACTTTCATTGTGTTTCCTCCATTGAATTACTTTTTATTTTCGTCAATATATTCTTTTATGGCATCTTTCAACTTATCTCTTGCTTCCTGCAATGATATGTTCTTAATCTGACAGCCCGCAACTGTCATATGTCCTCCACCACCGAGTTTTTCCATAATAAGCTGAACATTTACATCTGCAAATGACCTTGCACTAAAATATACTGTATTGTCAATCTGATATACAACAAATGCTGCTTTAATTCCTGAAATATTAAGCATTTCATCTGCTGCCTGAGATGATATAACCCTCATATTATTAAAGGCATAATCACATATTGAAACTGCAATATCTGTATTCCATATCTCTGCAATTCTTATTATATCCATTCTCTTTACATATTCATCGAAATCAAGACTGACATATTTTTTAGCTTCCATTGTGTTAACACCATATCTTCTTAAATATGATGCAGCTTCAAATGTTCTTACACCTGTTTTGGTTACAAAGTTTTTGGTATCCATAAATATACCGAGATATAGTGCAGTTGCTTCAAATGTTGTCATATTCTTTTTATCGTCAATGTATTGTAAAACCTCAGTCACCATTTCACAGGTTGATGATGCATATGGCTCTAAATAAATCAAAGAATGATTTTCAATGAACTCAGTACTTCTTCTGTGATGATCTATTAAAACAACCTTATTTGCAATATTTAATAATTCAGGTGCAGGCATCATTGATGGTCTGTGAGTATCTAAAATAATCAACAAAGTATTTTTATCCATCATTTCAAGTGCCACATTGGGACTTATTATCATTCCTGCATACTCAGGAATATCCTGCATTTCATCATATAATGGTTTTATTGCAGGAGATAAGTCCAAAACAATATGAACATCTTTATTCATTATTTTAGCTGCTCTTGAAATACCTAATGATGCACCAAAAGAGTCATAATCGGCAGCTTGATGTCCCATAATTATAACCTTATCCGACTGAGAAATCATTTCTTTTAAAGCAACGGAGAACATTCTTGTTTTAACTCTTGTACTCTTTTCGTAATCCTTTGTTGATGAGCCATAAAACTTAAATTCCTCTTGATTTTTAACGGCTACCTGGTCACCACCTCTACCCCATGCCATCTCAACCGAAGCTCGGGCATTTGTTTCATTTTCAATAAGATGTCCGCCAGTTCCAATACCAATA
>JAFXBO010000110.1 GCA_017521775.1 Clostridia bacterium
ACAGAATCAGAGAAAACAAGAAGTTCCACGGTGGAAAGATGTCTATTGAAGAGATTGCTGATATGAGTATCACTCAGTCATTGACTCGTTCAATCAATACAAGTATCTGTACATTGTTGAGTATGGTGGTTGTACTTGTATTTGCTGAAATTAAGGATGTTAAGTCAATCATAACATTTGCTCTTCCAATGGTAATTGGTATCATAAGCGGATGCTATTCATCAATTTGCCTATCAGGTCCTATCTGGGTATCATGGCAGAAGCATAAAGAAAAGAAAGCTTTAGCTAAGAAATCAAAGTAAATACTTTTATGAAATCAGCGAATATGAGTTCGCTGATTTTTTTGTTAAAACACTTGAAATTTGCAGGATATGTGCTATAATTATAATAGTTTACGGTTTATTGCAACATATATTGTCAAGAATAGAAAGGAAGAGTGAAAATGAACGCTGAATTAGTTGTTATGGCTGCGGGAATGGGAAGCAGATTTGGAGGACTTAAGCAAGCTGCACCTATTGGACCAAATGGAGAAATGATTATTGACTTATCTGTTCACGATGCTAAAAAGGCAGGATTTAATAAAGCTATTTTTATTATCAGAAAAGAAATTGAAGAGGATTTCAGAGCTGCCTGTGGAAAAAGAATTGAGAAAATGATAGATGTGGAATATGTGTTCCAGGAAAAAGATACATTGCCAGAGGGTTATTCTCTTCCTGAGGGAAGACAAAAGCCTTGGGGAACAGGTCATGCAATTTTGTGTGCAAAGGATGCTGTTAAAAATCCATTTTTGATTATCAATGCTGATGATTATTATGGTCAGAGTGTTTATAAGACAATGTATGACTATCTTGTAAATAACAATGAAATGTGTATGGCAGGATATCACCTTGGAAATACATTATCAGATAATGGAACTGTTTCAAGAGGTGTCTGCAGACACGAGGACGGGTACCTTATCGACACAACTGAAACTCACGAAATCGGAAAAGATACCGATATTCCGTTGGATACAATTGTATCAATGAATATGTGGGGCCTTGATGTAGGTATTTTTGATTGTCTTGAAAAGGAATTTAAAAAATTCTTAGACAAAAATATCAATGAGCCTAAAACAGAATTCTATATTGCAGAGGCAATTAATGCAAGAATGAAGAATGAAGATAAAAAGCTCAGAATATTAGAAACAAAGGAACAGTGGTATGGTGTTACATATGCTGCTGATACTGAGGCTGTTAAAAAAGCTATAAAGGAACTATTTGACAAGGGACTATATAACTAATAGAAGAACTGCTTTAATTTTGCAAACATTAATTGCAAAAAAATCAATGTAAAGTTGGTTGAATAAAATATAAATTATTGATAATATTATTTCATAAAATATTAGCGAAAGGAATGATAAATTTGAAAATTATTGTATGTGAAAACTATGAGGAAATGTCAAGGCAGGCAGCTAAGATTGTGTCGAGTCAGCTTATAGTTAAGCCAAACAGTATTTTAGGTCTTGCAACAGGTTCAACTCCGATAGGATTATATCAAAATCTTATTGAAATGAATCAAAAAGGAGAAATTGATTTTTCCGAAGTTAAGACATTTAATCTTGATGAGTATTATCCAATTAAAAAATCAAATGACCAGAGCTATGACTATTTTATGAATGAGCAGCTTTTCTCAAAGGTAAATATTGACAA
>JAFXBO010000111.1 GCA_017521775.1 Clostridia bacterium
AGTCCTAGATGGCCCACCAAAAAGAACTGTAATTTTGATAAAAGTTATGGTTCTTTTTTTCTATTAATTTTTAATACAAAAACTTATGAAAATATTGAAAAATATGTAGTTTGTTGGTATAATGATATAAAACATTAAATGGTTCACTGATTTTAAAGGCAAAAATGTTATTTTAAAGAAAAGTGAAGTGATTGAATATGAAAAAAACGAAAAATCTTTTACTCATAATGAATCCTTGTGCAGGCACTAAAAAGGCAAATAAATATTTAACTGATATTTTGGTGTTGTTTGCTAAACACGGATACAATAATACAGTTTATATTACTGAGGCTGTAGGCGATGCTAAGCATTTTGCAGAGCAAAATGCTATAAACTTTGATTTGATTGTGGCAATAGGGGGAGACGGAACCTTTAATGAAGTTGTTGAGGGCGTGTTAAAGTCAGGGGCTGATGTAGAGATAGGTTATATCCCGTCAGGCAGTACAAATGATTTTGCAAACAGTTTAAAATTATCCAAAGACATCTTAAAAGCTGCAAATGATATAATGAATGGAACACCTAAAGAAATAGATATAGGTTCGTTTAATGGTAGAAATTTTTCGTATGTAGCATCATTTGGTGCATTTACTGAGATAGCGTATAAAACACCTCAAAATGTTAAAAATTCACTCGGGTATCTTGCTTATGCACTTGAGGGCATTAAAGATATTGCAAATCTAAAAAGTAAGCATCTTCGCTTTGTTGCAGATGGAGTTGTGATTGAAGATGATTTTATTTTTGGAGCAATATGTAATTCTACCTCTGTGGGTGGTGTGATTAACCTTGACCCTAAATTAGTTGATTTGAGCGACGGTATGTTTGAACTTTTGCTTATAAGACTGCCAAAAGACTTTTTTGAACTTAATGAAATTGTTATTGCACTAAGCTCTAAGAAATATAAAACAAAAATGATAACATTTATAAGCGTAAAAAATATTATTATTGAAACTAAGGAAAAAATTAACTGGACTTTAGACGGTGAGTTCGCTTGTGGTGAAGAAATAATCAAGGTGGAAAACATCAATAAAGCAATTAAGATTATTACAAATACAAATAAATAGTTTGTAGAGTTTAAAGCTTGAGGTGTAAGGAATAAAATATTTAATCCTGACTTGCCACGAGTCTAAAAGAGGTGATTACAATTAAGTCAATAATACAAAAAACGCTTATTTCGATGGGAGAAGAAGAATATAAAGTATTTAGTTCTAATTTAATGCCAACTGTAGAAAAAGATAGATTTATAGGAATAAGAATTCCTGCTCTCAGAAAGTATGCAAAAAGCTTGGAGAATTTTGAAGACTTTTTAGGAGAACTTCCACATTATTATTTTGAAGAAAATAATCTTCACGCATTTTTAATTGAAAGAGAAAAGAATTTTGACAGATGCATTGAAAGAATTAATGCGTTTTTGCCATATATAGATAACTGGGCAATCTGTGACAGTATGAAGCCTAAGGTGTTAAAAAAAGAACCAGAAAAACTATTAAAGTATATACAAAAATGGATTAAATCAAAAGATGTATATGCAGTGAGATATGCTATAAATTTGTTGATGAGTTTTTATCTTGATGATAGTTTTGATGAGGGTTATCTTAAGATTGTGGCAGATATCAAGTCAGAAGAATACTACATAAATATGATGAGAGCATGGTACTTTGCAACAGCACTTGCAAAACGGTATAAAGAAACACTACCATACATAGAAAATAATGTACTTGATATATGGACGCACAATAAAACTATACAAAAGTCGATAGAAAGTTTTAGAATATCTAAAGAGCAAAAACAATATTTAAGAACTTTGAAAAGGAGAAATGAAAAGTGAAAGAAATAAAAACAGATAATGCACCTTTGGCGATTGGTCCGTATTCACAGGCTATTGTAACAAATAATATGGTGTTTACATCAGGTCAAATTCCTGTAAATCCTTTGACAGGAGATATCCCTGAGGGAATTGAAGCACAGGCAAATCAGGTTTTTGAAAATTTAAAAAACTTGCTTGAAGCTTCAGGCACAAGTATTGATAAAGTGGTTAAAACAACTGTATATATTAAAAATATGGATGAATTTTCAGTGGTCAATAAAATTTATGAAAGTTATTTTAAAAAGCCTTATCCGGCGCGTTCTTGTGTTGAGGTTTCAAAGCTTCCTAAAGCTGTACTTGTTGAAGTTGAAGCGATTGCAGAAAGGTAGAATAAAATGAAAACCACAAAACTCACAAAAGATTTTACAGAAGGAAGTATATCAAGGCAACTGTTTATGCTTATGATACCATTTATGCTTTCAAACGCATTACAAGTGCTTTATTCTACAATAGATATGATAATTGTCGGCAAATTTGTTGGTACGGCAGGACTTTCTGCTGTTTCACAGTCAAGTTCAATACTTAACTTTGCCACAATGGTTTGCCTTGGTTTTGCAAATGGCGGTCAGGTGTTGATTGCTCAGGCAATAGGCGCTGATAAGAAAAAGGAAACAAATAGTATTATCGGAACACTTTTTACAGTAATTCTTACAATGGGGCTGATTTTCTCAGTTATTATTCTTTTTTCAAAAAACCTTGTTATAAAAGTGATGAACATACCACCAGAATCAGTTTCAATGTCAAATGATTATCTTTTTATCTGTGGACTTGGTATGATATTTACTGCAGGATATAATATGGTATCAGCAATATTGCGAGGTATGGGAGATTCAAAAAGACCACTTTTGTTCATTGCAATTGCATCGGTTGTAAATCTTGTGCTTGATATTATTTTTACAGGATTCTTGAATTGGGGAGTTGCAGGAGCTGCGTGGGCAACAATAATAGGACAGGCAGTATCTTTCATATTCTCGATATATTACTTATACAAAAACAAAGAAGATTTTGGCTTTGACTTTAAAATTTTGAGCTTCAAGCCTGTTTTAAAATATGTGAAAATGATTTTAAACCTTGGAACACCAATGGCAATTCAGTCAGGATTTATTAATATTTCAATGTTATATGTAAATTCAATGATAAATTCATTAGGTGTTGTGGAGTCTGCAACATTCGGTGTTGGTGTCAGAATTGATGATATAATGAACAAGATATCTATGGGAATTCAGTATGCAGCATTGCCGATGATAAGTCAGAACATTGCTGCAAAGAAACTAAAACGAGCTGAAAAGGTTGTTCACTGGGCATGGATTTATTCAGTAAGTTTCACAGTAATTTTCCTTACACTTTATCTGTGCTTTGGAAAGGAACTGTTTATGATGTTTTCTGATGACACTAATGTGCACGGTCTTTCAACCACTTTTATAAGAGCAATTGTCTGGATGTTTATTCCGTTTACTATTATGCGTGGAACAGGTGCATTTGTGCAGGGAATTGGTAATGTGAATTTTGGTATGGTGCTTTCTATTCTGGACGGTGTGGCACTAAGAATAGGGCTCAGCTGGCTTTTTGGTATTCATTTTGGCTTTGGATTTTTCGGATTTGTGCTTGGATACGCTCTTGCACCATATGGATATGCGATCCCTTCGCTTATATATTTCTTGAGTGGAATATGGAAAAAGAGAAAAGTTCTTGCTGATGATATTTGAATAAATATTATTTTAAGGGTGATAAAATGAATTTTGTTGTAAAGACATTTTCTGAACTTTCAGTTGATGAGTTATATGAAATACTAAAATCGAGAGAAGAGATTTTTCTTCTTGAACAGCATATTGTTTGTCAGGATCTTGATGATATTGACAGAAAGAGCATACATTGCTTTTTTATTGATAACAACCGTGTTATAGCATACCTAAGGGCATTTGAGTCGGGAGAGGATTCTGTCACAGTTGGAAGAGTGCTTACTTTGGAACACAGAAAAGGATTAGGAAGTAAGCTTATGGAAAAAAGTATTGAAGAGATAAAAAAACGTTTTAAAAATAAAAGAATTTGTGTTCATGCTCAAAAACAGGCAGTGACTTTTTATGAAAAAATGGGATTTTTGGTAGTATCTGATGAGTATCTGGAAGAAGGAGTAATTCATCTTACTATGGAGAAATATGTTTAATAAAGTTACTGATTTTGAACAAAAAAATGAAAGTTCAATGTCGTAGAAGAGAGAAAAGGATGGTTATTATTATGTGGTTTGTATTTGCGTTACTTTCTGCGGTATTTGCTGCTCTTACATCTATACTTGCTAAAGTGGGGATAAATGGGGTGAACTCAAATCTTGCAACAGCTATAAGAACATGTGTTGTTTTAATAATGTCGTGGGGAATTGTCTTTTTAAATAATACCATTGGTGGAATTTCAGATATAAGTAGGAAAAGCTGGATATTTTTAATTTTATCAGGTTTGGCTACAGGCGCATCCTGGTTATGTTATTATAAGGCAATACAAATTGGAAATGTATCTAAGGTTGTTCCGATTGATAAATTAAGTGTAGTAATTACATTGGTTTTAGCATTTGTATTTCTGCACGAACAATTTACCTTTAAATCTTTCATTGGATGCGTGATGATTGGAGTAGGTACATTGGTAATGGTTATTTAAGTTAATGTAAATATTTGTGGTATAAAAAGAAGGGATGTAAAATTTACATCCCTTTTTATGTTTAGAAAAATTTTATTATTCCTGGTCAGAACCCTTTGAAACAATGATATTAACAATGATACCAAGAATTAATGCGCAAGCAACAGATGTGATTGTAATTTGACCGAAATTCAATGTAAGACCACCGATACCTGCAATCAGAATTGTTGAAACAACAAATAAGTTCTTGTTAAGATTTAAGTTAACAGCCTGTACCATCTTTAAACCTGATACCGCGATAAATCCGTAAAGAGCCATACAAACACCACCCATTACACATGATGGAATAGAGTTAACAAAAGCAATAAATGGTGAAATGAATGCAATTATAATTGCCAATATTGCTGCTGTGATAATTGTATAAATAGAAGCATTTTTTGTTATAGCTACACATCCAACTGATTCGCCATATGTTGTGTTAGGACAGCCACCGAAAATAGAACCAAGGAAAGAACCGATTCCATCTCCAATTAGTGTTCTGTGAAGACCTGGTTCTTCAAGTAAGTCTGTTTCAATGATTGAAGAAATATTTTTGTGGTCTGCTATATGTTCTGCAAAAACAACGAAAGCAACCGGCATATAAGCAACTGCGATTGTTCCTATATATGCTCCGTTTATCTCAGAGAATCCACCGAT